>CAIWXP010000039.1 GCA_903916665.1 Candidatus Iainarchaeum sp.
AATAAACATATACCTTTTTCTACTCCTGAATATAAACAAGAGTTTGATGCAACATTAAAGAAATATGGAATAAAAACGGTATTAGATCTAGATGACTATTGGATTTTGTCAAATTCTCACCCTAATTACAAAATGTGGAAAGAGCAAAAAGCACAAGAAGTCGTAGAAAATCAAATTCGTGAAGCAGATGCTATCACAACTACTACTAAATTTTTAGCAGATAAAATTAAAGAATTTAATCCTAATGTTACCATTTGCCCAAATGCAGTAAATCTAAAAGAACAACAATGGTTATCAAATAAAAAGCCAACTGATAAAGTTAGATTTTTGTGGGGTGGTGGTATCACACACCTTGTAGATTTGAGATTATTAAAGCCATCTTTTGAAAGATTAGATAAATCATTTCTAGAAAAGGCACAAGCATATGTTTGTGGTTACGATTTGAGAGTCAACACACCTCAAGGAATGAAGAAAGATGATCCAAAAAGAAGTACTTGGACGTTCTTTGAATCTATTTTTACAAACAATTATAAATGGGTAAGAAATGGACAATATAATAGTTGGTTAATGAGTGCTGACGATAATGGTAGGGATAATTATGGTTATAAAGAAGAATTTAAAAATGAATTCTACCAAAGAAGATTCACTAAACCAATTCTTCTATATGGTACTATGTATAATGAAGCAGATGTGGTACTTACACCATTAAAAAACAATAATATATTTAATCAAGTTAAATCACAATTGAAAGTTGTTGAAGCTGGTGCTCACCATTGTCCAATAGTTTGTAGCAATTATGGTCCTTATACCATTGATGATATTGAAGGTAAAATAGATGGAAAGCAAAAAGGATTCTTAGTTGATGAAAATTCTGATAGTACATACAAATGGTATGAAATAATGAAATACTATGTTGAAAATCCAAATAAAGTTAAAGAGCATGGTGAAAATCTATTTGAACATGTAAGAGACAATTATGAAATCAGTATAGTAAATCAAAAAAGAGCAGAACTTTTTAAAAGTTTAGTTAATTCTTGATCCAATTTTTCTACAACGTCTTCTTTATAAGAAATTCTAATTAAATGAATATTGTTATTTTTACAGTATTCATTTTTTATTTTATCTTTTATTTGTGTCTCATAAAATGTTTGATCTCCGCCGAAATACTCAACAGATTCAAAATGTTGTTGACCATCATATTCTATACAAATATTATTATTTAACAAATAAAAATCGAATAATAAATATTTTTTATATTTACAATCTTTGAAAATTTTTTGCTCTTTAAATAATAAATTACTATCTTTTAAATATTTTCTAACAGATTTTTGACCTTTTGTATCTTTTTTACAAATTGGACAACCACATCCGCCTGAATGATTACTTGCAGATTGCTCAAAAACTCCATGTTTTTGACATATAATTTTAACTTTTGAATATTGATTAATGTAATTTTCATATATCAAAGAATAATCATATTTATTATCATGCATTTTATTTGAATTTTCTATAAATTTATCTGGACCGATAATGTATGATTCGTCTGCACATTTTTTACAACCTATTCCATTCAAATGGTTATCAATTCTTTGCTCAAACCAACCATGTTTTGAACAAATAATTTTAACTTTTTGTTTATTATTTTTTATTTCAGTAATAAAATCATAATTATATAAATTATTATGAACTTTATTAGC
>CAIWXP010000040.1 GCA_903916665.1 Candidatus Iainarchaeum sp.
TTGTTATTCTTTATTTTAATATTAATATTGCAATTATTCCTTTAATTATAGCATTAGTATTATTTGTAATTTCTTTACCTTTATTGGTATTACCATTATTATTTATTAATACGTTTGCATTCTTTATTGGAGATTCTGAAGGTATTCTAGGAGTTTATAATAGCATAATATTTTCTATAAGAGAATATCCATTATCAATATTTAATAAATTTTTTATTGTGTTATTCTCAATACTATCTCCAGGAATACTATTACATTTATATTTACCGAGTGCAATTATTTTAGGAAAAATAGACTATGTTTGGGGTCTATGGGGCATATTAGCATCAATCGCTTTAGACATCATAGGACTATATTTATTTTATAAATATTTTAAATATGGTTTAAAAAAATATGAAGGTTTTGGATAAATATCTTAAATTATTCAAAAAACATAATGATTAGATTTTTGATTTATCTAATTCGTGGTTTTTGAGGCATTTTTGGAATGATTTTATCTGGAGCCTTAATAATAGTTCTAGGTCTAGAAGAAACAATCAAATCTCTTTTTCTTTCTGCTAATTCCCTTGCACGAAATTCTGCATTTTCTTTTCTTCTTTGAGCATCAAGTCTTGCTTGTGCTTGTAATGCTTCTTTTCTTACCTGTCTTCTTGATGCAACTTCTTGCCTACTTTGACCAAAAAGACTACCTATAAAATCAGAAATTATACCCATAATTAAACCTTCAATCTATCTTCTTTATTTTTATTATATCTCTTTATGTCATCTAATTTAGATCTTCTTACTTCTTTTTCTTTTTGTCTAACATAGCTTTTTTCTTCTCTTTGTTCTTCCCATTTATTTGAATCTTTTGATCCTTGTTTAAACCAACTAAATAATTTCATATCATCACCTAAATATTAAATTCGTTTTAATTTCTCAATTATTCTTTCCTTAACAGGATTTCTTTGTTTTGTTACACCATCATATCTTCCTCTATGTAAAAGAGCATCAACTCTTTCACCAAAACCAATTGGTTCAATTCTATGATGCATTACTAAATAATCATATTCTAAATGTAAAAAACCATCAAAAACTTGTCTAACTAATGATCTAGATTTAAAATTTATGCCTCTTAGTAAAGTCCAAAACTCCTTTGCTCTAGTTGGAGATTCTGAAGCATTGACATATTTAAATTTAAATTCCCTAATATTTCGTGCTAATGTTTTAACATCTTCAGTTTGAGGAGTCTTTGCCAATAATTCCTCTATTCTGCTTATCACTACAATATCAGGTGCACTAGAAACATTACTTCTTGCCATTATATCACTATATTAATTAAGAAGCGAAATATTTAAATCATACTGTGATTGTTTTACTATCAAAAAGCTTGTCTTTTTATTCAAATCATAGACAAAATTACAATTCAAAGCCAAATCTATGTTAAGATCCTTTGATTTTACCTCGTTAGCCACATTAATAGTTGCGGCACCATTTTGACATTTAAACTTTGCGGGATAAATAAATTTTAAATCAAAAACAAAGGAAGAGCCCACTTCTAAAGTATTTAACATAGAAA
>CAIWXP010000041.1 GCA_903916665.1 Candidatus Iainarchaeum sp.
AAAAATAAAACTAGAACTCAAATACTAGAAAAAGAAAATAAAACTGAAAGATATATACTTGTTCAACCAACAAATATTGTTAATCCATATAGGCCTTTAATATTCTTTGGATTTTTATAATTAAAAGAAAAGAGAATTAATCTCTTTTCCTTAACAATACACAAAACCCAGTACTCACTGCTATTATTCCTACTGATGCACCTACAATCCAGAAAGGGTTGTTGATTATGTTGCATTATCTCTATAGTGCATGCCCGCATGTTTCCACGCAGAAGGCATGTTGTGTTTTTGGGAATCTGGTAAAGCATTAATACCAAAACGCTTGATTTTAAAATAAGTAATACCTAAAGATTTGCCCGCAGGATTCAAGTTCAATAAATCTTCATATACTTGAGGAATGTCCTCTGCATTCATACCATCAGGAACATAACTCGCAATCTCAAAATTAATTATCTCAGGATCTTTTTCTATTGCATCTAAAATCATTCTATTGCTATTTAATGCCGTATCACCAAACAAAGTACCAATTAAAGGCATGAAATTAAAAACAGTTATTGCAATTTTTAATTTTGAACCTTTAAACACATTCAAAAACTTAATCATATTTTTTTTAGCTTTCGAGTATAGTTTCTCTTTTGTGTGTCCTGGAACACCAATAATTACGCCCATAGTTAAATATCTCATTCTAGTATTAGGCGCATAATTAACAATTAGCCTCATTAACTCTAATTGATTCTCTATTGGATCTAACTTTTCATAAAACTTATTTTGAGTTAAATCTTCTAATGGACAATATAAACTAACACAATTTTTTAAGATTGGTTCTTTTAATTCATCCCAATTATTTTTCAATATACTTAATTGTAAACCATTTCCATATTCAATATTAAAACCATATGAATTAATCAAATTCATATAATCAATTAAAACATCTCTTTTTATTACCAATAAATTGTCATCCATTATTGCAATTGTTTTAACATTTAAACTTTTTAATAACTCTAATTCTTTTTTCAAACAATCTTTACTTTTGTAAACTAAATATCTTTCTCTATATCCAGTTGTACAATAACCACATTGATTAGGACAACCAAAACTTATTGTTAAATGAGCAAACCTTTCAAAATCATTTTCTGAATCTGGCATTCCTTCTCCTGAACCCATAAAATATGACAATTCATCTGGATTAAAATAACTTGGTAAAGGCAAATTTAATTCTTGATTATTTGATTTTTCTCTTAATGATTCTTGCTTAGTATCGATTATTCGCACTCCATTAATATCGTAATAAACTATACCATTAGGTATTTTTTTATTATTTGTTCGCCAATTTAAATATTCTGGTAAAGAAAAAAATGTGTGTCCTCTAAATATTACAACATTTTTATAATTTACTGCTTTCAAATACAATTCTTCTATTTTTCTTGTAAATACATCTCTACCACCAATCCAAATCTCAACATTTGGAAACATTTCTCTTATCTTCTTAATATTCATTAAAACAATATTTCTTGACATTGTGAAATTATTTGTAAAACCAATAATATCTGAATCTTTTACTCTTTCAAAAACATCTTCAATAGGAACACCATAATATACTTTGTTTATTTTCTCTTTAATATACGGTAACTTTAACTCATCATATACCACTTCTTTTAAGTTACCAGTTTTAGGATATCTTAGATCCAAACAATCCACATCGATTTGCTTTTCAAAATCTAACGAATATTGATCTATTATTCCGTTAACAACAGGCAAACTAGGCTCGGGAGCTAATTCTCTATTTGGCCCATATCTTGCGCCAGTATTCGAGCCTATTAATCTTGGCTGAGGGCATCTAATTAATGTTATTTTCATAATATCACAATATAATACTTATTCTTGATTGTTTATAAAATAGTTAATTTATATTCTTTTAAATATTGCAAATATTTAAATATATTTTGATACATATTAAAATAATATGATCAAACTAGATAATTATGAACAAAAACTATTATGGGAATTAGATCTAAATGCTCGATTGCCATTCACAGAATTGGGCAAGAAAATAGGATTATCGCCTCAATTAACAAAATATAAATTTGAATCTCTTATTAAAAAAGGCATAATCAACAATACTATGGCAGTAGTAAACATGTACAAATTAGGTTGGTACGCTTATAGAATATATTTAAGACTAGAAAAAGAAAGTTTAAATTCAGATAAATTGGTTTTAGATTATTTAAAAAATAATTCTTATACTGTTTGGGTAGTTAGTTGTATTGGTAAATATGATGTAGAGTATTTATTATTGGCAGATACACCGATTAAAGCAGCACAAATAGTAGACGAAATAAATGAAAATATTGGAAGATACATTAAAGAATATATAGTAAGTCCGGCAATAGGAAATATTCATTTGAATAGAATGTATTTAAATCCAAAGTTAAAACAAAGAAAAACAGTACATTATGGATTTAATACTAATGAAAAAAATAATTTAGATTTAATTAATTTAAAAATATTAAAATTATTATCTACAAATGCTAGATTATCAAATATTGAAATTTCTAAAGAAATTGGAGTCAGTTATAACACAATAAAATATAGATTAAAGGATTTAGAAAAAAACAAAATTATTGAAGGATACAGAGTATTTAATAATTTAGAAAAATTAAATAGACAATTTTTTAAAATAATTATCTATACAAAGACACTTTCAAAAAAAGATAGAAATGATATTTTGACATTTTGCAGCAAAGAACCTGATATGGTTTATGTTAATTTTTGTTTTGGTGGATGGGATTTAGAATTAGAAGCAGAATCAGAGAATAACACAAAGACCTTAGAATTACTGCATAGATTTTTAGAAAAATTTGGATCCTTAGTAAAAGATTATGAGATAATTCAAGTACTAAAAGAACACAAACTAAATTATTTGCCAAATATAAACTTATTAATTAAGGATTATAAGAAAGAGAATTAGTTTCTCTTTCTCAACAATATACAAAATAGAGTACTAACCCCTATAATACCTAAAGATGAAAATACAATCCAAAATGGATTGTTTATAATATTTCCATAAATGAACAAAGGGATACCAACAACGAAACTTACTAGTACTCCCCAGAAGACTCCTTTGGCCGTTAACTTATCCCAGTATAAGCTTAGAACTGTTGGGACAACAACACAGGCAGCAATTGTGTTAAAGATCCACCATAAATGTTGTAAACCAAAACCAGGAATATAGTTTGCAGCTAATGCAACCAACAGACCAAGAATTGTTACAGCTATCATTGAAAATCTTGCATATATTAAATTCTTTTTTTCATCACCAGATTTTATAACATCAATTACAAATAATGAACTTGTTGCACTTAATCCAGAATCAAATGTTGATGCTAATCCACCTAATAACAATAACACAAATAAAGCCAACATCCAACTAGGTAATAATGTTGCAACTGCTTGAACACCAATTAAAGATGCATCAATACCCGAAGGTAAAACAACACCCATAGCAGGATCAACAGCAATAAAACCTAACAGAGATAATCCTAAAGGTACCAAACCAAATAAAATACCTCCAAAGATAAATGCTTTCTTCAAATCTTTTTTCTTAATTGCAAAAGATCTTTGCCAATATTGTTGATCTGATATTGCGCCAGAAATTAAACCAATAGCAGTAACAATACCAAATGAAAATGCAACCCAAGGATCAAATATACCTGAAACATTTTCTATTCCATGTATTCCTAAACCTATAGAATGGAAACCAAATGTGCTTAATAAAAATATTATTATTAAACCACCAGCCAAATAAATAATTCCTAATTGTATTAAATCAGTTACAACAGATGCTTCTAAACCAGAAACTAAAGCATAGGATAACACAATTGCAGCAAATAACAACATTCCAATAATAACAGGAATGCCCGTTAACATATACAATAATGCACTACCTGCAAACAACTGAACAGTAACAGACATTAATTGATAAAAGAAATAAGGAAACAAATAAATTCTATGAACTTTTTCACTTTGCAATTTATGTGCAATATATTGAGGCAAAGTATAACCCTCAGGAAACTTTTCTCTTATCTTAGGAGCAAAAAATGCAAATATAATTAATGCAAATACGTTTGGAACAACAAACCAAAATACTCCTGCCAAACCTTTTTGATAAGCATATTGAGAGGATAAAAATAAAGCAGGAGCCCAAATCCAAGATGCAGCAATAGTTGCAGCACCCAATACCCAACCTATTTCTCTATTTGCCAATAAAAAACCTAATTTACTTTTATAACCTTTTGATCTGGCAAAAAACC
>CAIWXP010000042.1 GCA_903916665.1 Candidatus Iainarchaeum sp.
AAAAGTAAAAAAAAGTAAAAAGAATTTATCACATCTTTGGCCTGTAAACAAAGTTGTAGCTAGTACAAAAGATTTAGATAAGGTGAAATTATGAGTAAAGATAATAAGCCAAAGGAAGAAGTAGTTGTTAAACAAGAAAAAAAAGAATCTAAAAGACCAGAACAAAAAGTTCATGAAAGAAAAACTATTGTTGCAAGAGAAATTGTAAGAATTTTTGGTGTAGATTTGAATGGTAATTATAAAATTGATAGCGCATTGAGAAATATTAAAGGTATTGGTTATAGAACTGCAAACTATTTAGCAAACGATTTTTATACTAAAGCAAAATTACCTAAAAACACATTGTTAGGTAATATTCCTAGTGACAAAGATGAAATTTTAACAGGAATAGTTGAGAAAATTAATGTTCCAGAATGGATGTCAAATAGAAAAAGAGATTTATATACTGGAGAAAGTACACATTTAACAGGTTCGGATTTAATTTTTGCAATTAGAGAAGATAAGCAAAGATTAAGTAGAATTAAAGCAAGACGTGGATTACGTTTATTGGCTGGTTTAAGAGTAAGAGGACAAAAAACAAAATCAAACTTCAGAAGAAAATTAGGAGTTGTTGGTGTAACAAAGAAATCAGCAATGCCGGGTAAAGCTGCACCAAAAACAGCAGCAACAAAAGCACCAGCAGCAAAAGCAGGAAAGAAATGAGATTGAATACTTAAAAAGGTGTGATATTTATGGGAAATCCGAAAAGAATTAGAAAAAAATACGATGTGCCAAAAAGACCTTGGAATAAAACAAGAATAATGGGCGAAAAAGATCTATTAGAAAGATATGGATTAGCATCTAAGAAAGAATTAAGAGTAATGGATTCTGTAGTAAAAAAGAAAAAAGATGCAATTAAAAAATTATTGGCAGAAAGTTCAGAAGCAGGTGCAAAAGGAAAAGCAAATATTATTAATTCATTAAATAGAATTGGTTTGCTTTCTGTTGATGCAAGTATTTCTGATGTTTTGGGTTTAGGAGTAACAGATATATTAGAAAGAAGATTACAAACTGTTGTTTATAGATTAGGTTTAGCAAAAACACCAAAACAAGCAAGACAATTTATTTTACATAGATTTATTTCTGTTAACGGTAGAAGAGTAACCATACCAGGATATTTGGTTAGAAAAGAAGAAGAAAATACAATTGGTTATTTTGAAGGTAAAAAACCAAAAACTATGGAAGTAGAATTAAAAAAACCAGAACTACAAAAGAAAGATGAATTGAAAGCGGAAGCTAAAATTCAATTAGATGAAAAAAAAGAAGAGGAAGAAATTCCTAAGGAATTAAAATGAGGTGCCTGACATGAAAGTAGCAATAGTTCATATTTATTCAACATATAATAATACTAAAATGTTAGCGACCGATATTACTGGTGCAGAAACATTGGCAAAATCATCTGGTGGTATGTTAACAAAAAGTCAACATAAAGAAGGATCACCCTATGTTGCTATGAAAATGGCAGAAGCTGTTTCAGCAATGTTAAAATCAAAAGGTTATGAAAGTATTATTGTAAAAGTAAGAGCTGCCGGAGGAATAAAATCTAAAAATCCAGGACAGGGAGCAGATGCAGCAATAACATCATTAACAAGAAGTGGAATGAACATTTTAGAAATTGAAAATGTAACTCCATTACCGCACGATGGTTGTAGACCAAAGAAAAAATTCTTATCAAAGAAAAAACAATAATTATATTTTGTTGGTGAAGATAATGCAGGTTAAATTTTTAAAGAAAGATGGTTTTGATTACAAATTTGTAGTACAAAATACTCGAAGCGATATTTTAAATGCAATGAGAAGAACAATAATGTTGCACGTTCCTGTATTGGGTATAAAGGAAGTATCTGTGTACAAAAATGAAAGTGTAATGCCAGATGAAATGTTAGCACATAGAATAGGTTTAGTACCTGTTTATTCTGATGATGTTGATGATAAGGAATATCATTTATATTTGAAAAAAACATCAGGAATGGTTTATTCCGGAGATATTTCAGGAAGTTTAGATATACCATTAAAACATATTCCATTGGTTCAATTAAATAAAGATAAATCTTTAGAATTAGAATTATTAGTTCAAAGAGGAACTGGTGAAGAACATGTTAAATATTGCCCCGCAAGTGTTTTCTTTTATAATACTGCAAATGTAAAACAAAATTCTGATGTTGTAAATATTGAAAATATTTGTCCAGGAAATTGTTTAGAAAAAAAAGCAAATAAAATAGTTATGAAAGATCCTTATAGTTGTGATATCTGTAGATATTGTGAAACAAAAACAAATAAAGCATTGGAATTGGTTTTTAATACAACTGAATTTGTTTTTTCTATTGAACCTTTTGGTAATTTAGATTTAGATGTTATGATTTCATATATAGTAGATTTTTTAAATAAAGATTTAGAAGAATTAAAACAACAATTAGAAGGAAAATCTATTGAAGAAAAAGTAATTAAAATTAAAAAAAATAAAGTAGAAATAACAATTGAAAAAACAGAAGAGAAACCAAAAGAAGAAAAAGCAAAAAAGGTTAAAAAAATAAAATCAGAAGAAACAGAGTAAATATTTACAAAAAATCTTTTCTGAGAAAAGATAATTTTGGAAGCCGTATTAAAGATTTTTTTAAAATCTTATGGCAGGGGTTCCAGAGTGGTCAAATGGGCAGGGCTTAAGACCCTGTGGCGCAGGCCTTCGAGAGTTCGAGCCTCTCCCCCTGCACTAAAACGGCTTTTGTAAAAGAGAGTTTTTAGTGAACTTAAAGCAAACTGAGTTTGCGAATGGCATTCAAATGACCCCCACATGTATGTTAAGTTGCTGTAAAAACAGCAATTGCAATATGCAAATGGGTTTTTATATTAATATATAAAATAAATATGAGTTTTGGGATAGACTGAAGACCTTTTGTATAAAAGGGATCTAGATATTGAGGGATAGAAATGAAACATGTGTTATTAGATAATGCAAAGAAAGAATTAATGATAAAATTAAAGAAAGCTGCAAAAACTGAAAAGAAAAATTATTTGGCAGCAGTAGCTGACGCAATGGATGTTAGTGTAAAGAATTTTACAAGTGTAAATGTTTATAAATTAAATAAATTAGTTGAAAAGAATAAGGACAAAATATTTATTGTTCCTGGTGTAGTATTAGCATTTGGAAAAATAGAAAAGAAAGTAAATGTTTATGCCTATAGATTTTCAAAAGAAGCAATTGTAAAAATACATGATGCAAAAGGTAGTGCAAAAACATTGGATGAATTAATAAAAGATAAGGTTGATGGAAAAAACGTAATTTTCGTAAAATAATGTTTGGTGATATTTATGGCTAGTTTAAAATTCTTCTAAAAAAGAATTTTTAACAGGTTCATAAACAAATGAGGGATATTTATGGTTGATAAAAAGATAAATTCAAAATTAGAAAATAAAAAACCAGTAAAAAAAGTAATTAAACAACAGGTTAAACCAGTAAATGCAGAAGCAGAAAATTATGATGCTACAGATTTAGTAATGGGTAGACTTTCAAGTTTTATTGCACAAAAATTATTAACTGGACAAAAGGTAAATATTTACAATGCTGAAAAAGCAATTATTACTGGTGATCCAAAAGCAATTGTTGAAGATTATTTAAAAAGATTTCAATATAGAGCAAAAGGTAATCCAGAGAAAGGACCAAAATATCCTAAGTTACCTCATTTATTATTAAAAAAGACAATAATAAAAATGATGCCTCCAACAGCAAGAGGAGTAAATGCATCAAAGAAATTAATGATCTACATAGGCAATGATGAACACAAAAAATTATTGTCTGTTGAAACTGCAAAAATAAAACAAGGATTAAAATATATTGAATTATCTGATTTATGTAAAAAATTAGGTGCTAAATGGTGATATTGATGGAAAGAAAAAGTTTTGGAAGTAGTACTGGCGGTTATGGAAGCGGTAGTGGAAGTAGCTCTGGTAATAGAGGATTTGGTGGTGGAAGAAGATTTGGTGGTAAAAGAGATTATACTGCAGAATACGCTGATATGAAAGATGAAAAGCCAAAGGAAGTTAAACCAAAGGAAAAAATAAAAGTAATGCCAAAATCTTTATCAAAACCAGCAGTTATAAAATCAAAGGCTGGAAAAGTTATACATGTTACAAGTAAAAGAAAAAGAGCAATTGCAAGAGCAAGTATTAAAGCAGGAAAAGGAAGAATTGTAATTAATAAAATACCCTATAAAAATATTCAAAACAAATATATTTTAGATTTGGTTCAAGAACCAATTGTAATTATTGAAGAACACAATAAAGATTTACCTCATAAAGTAGATATTGATGTTGTTGTGAAAGGTGGTGGAACATTGGGTCAAATGTTTGCAGTTAGAAACGCAATTGCAAAAGCATTTGTTCAATATTCTGATGATTTAGAATTAACACAAAAATTATTGGATTATAATAGAGCATTTTTAGTAGATGATGCAAGAAGAGTTGAAGCTAAGAAACCTTTGGGTAGAAAAGCAAGAGCAAAGAAACAACACTCTAAGAGATAAAATTATTTTATATTGGGAGATGGGAAAAATGTTAATGCCTGTAAGATGTTTCAGTTGTGGATTTCCTGTAGCAGAATATTCTGAAGAATATAAAGATTTATTAGCAAAAGGAAAGAGTTCAAAGGAAGCTATGGACTCTTTGCAAATAAAAAAATATTGTTGTAGAAGAATGTTATTATCAAATTCAGAATATATTGGAGAATTATTAAAATTCCAAAAGTGAGCTTAAAGTGATTTTATGCAGAATGTTCAATTGTTAAAATTTTATGATTCAAGAGGTTGCCCAACAATTTGTGCATACTTGAAATATGAAAATGAAATAATTAAAGCAATTGCACCTGCAGGAAAAAGTACAGGATCACACGAAGTAATTTCCTATCCTTTAGATAAAGGAAAACCAAATATTGATTTGAGTTTTAAATTTTTTAAAGAAAATAGAAAAACAATAGAACAAGGATTTGATTTTGACAATCAAGAAGAATTTGATTCTTTATTAGAAGAATTAGATGAATCTCCAAACTTTCAAGAGATTGGAGGTAATTTAACAATTGCATTATCAATGTTGTTTTTGAAATTTAAAGCAAAACAAAATGGATTAGAAGTATTTGAATATTTAAATCCTAAAGCAAAGATAAAAGATCTGCCAAAACCATTGGGAAATAGTTTTGGGGGCGGGGTACATTCAAATAATAAAATACCTGTTCAAGAATTTTTAATAACTAATAATAAAAAATTAGTAAGTGAAAATATTAAATTAAATATTGAAGTTTATAAAAAAATAGAAGAACAGTTAAAAAATAAAAAAATATTTTTTGGTAAAAATGATGAAGGTGCAATAACCGCAGATATTAATTTTAATGATGCAATTGGTTTTGTAGAAAAAGCAATTGATATTGTTGGTGAAAAATCTAAATATGGTTTAGATGTTGCTGCCAGTGAATTTTATAAAAATAAAAAATATGAATTTGAAAAAAATAAATATAGTGAAACTGAATTTGTTTCATTTTGGGATAGTTTCTTAAAAAAACATAAAAATGTAATGTATGTTGAAGATCCTTTCTTTGAGGATTCTTTTGATGCGTTTGCATCTTTACAAAAGAAAACAAAAGCATTAATTTGTGGAGATGATTTATATACCACAAATAAAGAACGATTACAAGAAGGAATCAAAAAGAAATCATCAAAAGCAATTTTGATTAAACCTAATCAAATTGGTACATTATCTAGAATGTATGATACAGTAAATTTAGCACACAAAAATAATATTGATTGTGTTATATCGCATAGATCTGGAGAAAGTTGTGATACTACTATCGCACACTTGGCAGTAGGATTAAAAGGAATAAATTATATTAAAACTGGAACAGTTTCTGGTGAAAGATTAGCAAAGTTAAATGAGTTAATATTAATAGAAAGTTTACTTAAGTAAACTTATATCTTGAAAGTTCTTGCCTATGCAAGCCATTTCAAGAAAAAATTTAATAAAATAAAATAAAGTTAATGAGGAAAAATTATATTTGAAGGTGAAGTTATGGGAAAAGATTTACTAGTAACTCCAGAAGAATATTTGAAATCTGGAATTCATATAGGTACAAGATATAAATCAAAGGGTATGAGAAAATATATTTTTAAATTAAGAAAAGATGGTTTAAAAGTTTTCTCTATTGAAACTATTGATGATAAATTAAGAAATTTAGCAAAATTCTTAGCTAACTACGATATGGAAAAAGTTGTATTAATAGGAAGAAGAGTTTTTGCAAAAACAGCAATAGAAAAATTTTGTAAAATAACTGGTGCAAAATCATACACTGGAAGATTTATCCCTGGTCAATTTACTAACCCACAAATGAGAAATTTTTTCGAACCTCAATTAATATTTATTGTTGAATCTAGTTTAGATAAACAGGCTGTTCATGAAGCTGGAAAAATAGATGTTCCTGTTGTTTCATTGAGTAGTGCAAATAATACATTAACAAATATTGATTATACTGTTCCTTGTAATAATAAAGGAAAGAAAAGTATTGCATTAATATTTTGGTTATTAACTAGAGAATATCAAGTTGCAAAAGGAATAATTAAATCAAAAGATGAATTTACTCATAAAGTTGAAGATTTTGAATTTACTGGAAAAGAAAAATTTGTTAGAAATGATGAAGATAGAAGAGGAAGAAGACCAATGAGAGGTCAACAAAGAAGACATTAATTAAAAGTAATAATTATTTTCTTCTATTTTCTTTTAATTTTGTTATTTTATTAAGATGGATTTTTATGCAAATATATAATTTAGCAGAAGAAAATACTATTAAACAATTCTGGGAAAAAGAAAACATTCGACAAAAATATTTAGTAAAAAATAAATCATCAAAAAAGAAATTCTATTTTATGGATGGTCCACCATATGCAAATGGACATATTCATTTAGGTCACGCCCTAAATAAAATCTCAAAAGATGTATCAATTAGATACAAAGTAATGAGAGGTTTTGATGTTTTTGCAAAAGCAGGTTATGATACTCACGGTGTTCCAATAGAACATAAAGTACAAACTACTTTGAATTTAAAATTAAAAGAAGACATTGAAAGATATGGTGTTGAAAATTTTATAAAAAAATGTATTGATTCTGCAACTGAGCACATAGAAGATATGAATAAAGAATTCTTGAATTTAGGTGCTTGGATGGACTATGAAAATGCCTATATTACATTGAATCCTACCTATATTGAAGGACTTTGGGAAGCATTCAAAAAAGCAGATGAAAAAGGTTTGTTATACAAAGGAAAATATCCTGTACATTTTTGTCCTGATTGTGGTACTGCATTATCATTCAATGAAATTGAACATGCTACTTTAGATGATACATCAATTTATTTAAAATATAAAACTGATGACAATAGACAATTAATAATTTGGACAACAACTCCTTGGACTTTACCATCAAATGTTGGTGTTATGGTTCATCCTACTGAAACTTATTTAGATGTTCAAATTGGCTCAGAAATTTGGATTGTTGCTAAACCTTTATTGGAAAGTTTAGTAAATAAATTGGAAGCTGGTTTTAGAATAATAAAGGAATACAAAGGAAAAGAACTAGAAGGTCTTCATTATACAAATCCATTAAACCCTTTGTTAAAATTACCTAAATTGGAAAATGGTTTTAGAGTTGTAATGTCAGATAGATATGTTACAATGGACACAGGATCAGGATTAGTTCATTGTGGTTCTGCTCATGGTAAAGAAGATTATGAAGTTGCAATACAAACAGGTTTGCCTATTTATACTTGTTTAAATGAACAAGGAGTATTTGGAAAAGAAGCAGGAAAATATGAAGGCATGAGAGCAAGAGATTCTAATGTTGTTGTAATAAATGATTTGAAAGAATTAGGTGTATTATTATTAGAGGAAAAGATATCACACGAATATCCTATTTGTTGGAGATGTCATTCTCCTTTGTTACAGGTGGCAATGCCTCAATGGTTTTTGAAAATAACTGCAATTAGAGATGAGCTATTAAAAAATAATGAGACTGTTAATTGGCCTCAACAATTTGCAGGTGCAAGATTTAAAAATTGGTTAACTAATTTAAGTGATTGGCCAGTATCAAGACAAAGATATTGGGGAACTCCTTTACCGGTATGGGTTTGCGATAAATGTGATAATCATAAAGTAATTGGTAATTTTGATGAATTGGATTCTTTAACTGGAAAAAAAGTTAATAGAACAATTATGGGTGTGCATAAACCTGCAATTGATGAATATACTTTTGCATGTTCAAATAAAAATTGTAAAGGAACAATGAAAAGAATTCCAGATGTTTTAGATGTTTGGTTTGATTCTGGTGCAAGTTCCTGGGGTGCTTTAAATTATCCTCACGAGAAAGAATTATTTGAAAATTATTGGCCTGCTGATTTGAATATAGAAGGAACAGATCAATTTAGAGGTTGGTGGAATTCTCAAATGATTTTATCAACAATTTGTTTTGGTAAAAGTCCTTTCAAAGCAATATTAGTTCATGGTATGGTTTTAGATATTAATAAAAGAGAAATGCATAAATCTCATGGTAATGCAATAGGTCCAAATGATGCCATTGAAAAATATAATAGAGATGCATTAAGATATTATTTTGTTAAGAATTTACATGGTGAAGATTTCGCATTTGGTTTAGACCTATTAAAAGATTCAACAAAGTTTTTTAACATATTAACAAATGTTGGAAATTATATTGAAACCTATTTAGAAGGTAATTTAGATATTGGTAATGAAGACTTGCCAGAAGAATTAAGTATTGAAGATCAATGGATAATATCAAGATTTAATAGTGTTAAAAAGGAAGTATTAGAATACTATGATAATTATAATTTTTATAAAGTTCTTCCCGTATTAGAGCAATTTTTAGTGGAAGATTTTAGTAGAAAGTATATGAAGGTTGCAAAATCAAGAGAAGATAAAACTAATTTATCTTTGGTGTTTGGCTATGTGTTTGGAAAATCAATAAAATTATTAGCACCAATATTACCTCATGTAACAGAATATATTTATAAGAATTTTAATTTTAACAGTATACATTTAACAAGTATTTCAGATGTTGATAAAGAAAGAATTAATTTAGATTTGGAAAAAGAAATGGATTTGGTTTTAAACATTGTTCAATTGGGTTTAGGCTTAAGAGAACAACAAAAGCTAAGATTACGTTGGACATTACCAAAGTTCTATATTTTATTTAAGAAACCAGAATTAAAAGTAGAATTTTTACAATCAACTTTAGAGAATATGTTGAATGTTGATGAAGTTGAATTTTTGAAATCATCTAAAAAATTACCATTTGCAGAAACTGAGGAATATCAAGTTTTTGTTGACGAAAAGTTTAATGCAAAAACAAAAGAGCTATGGTTTACTCAAGAGTTACGTAGAGTAATCCAAGATGAAAGAAAGAAATTAAAGTTTACTCCTCAAGACAAGAAGGAATTAACATTGTTCTTGGACAAAGCATCATTAAAGATTATTAAAGAGTGCCAAAAAGACTTTGAACAAAACACAAACACAAAAGTAACTTTACAAGACTTAAAAGACGAAACTAATTCTATTGATATTCTTGAGCATAAGGTTAAGTTTGAATTTAAATAATTCAAATTATCATTTCTTTTTATTTTAAATCTATTTTTATAATTTACTAATTTTACATCTTTATGGTTAATGTATTATTTGTTTGTACTGGCAATGTATTTAGAAGTATGATTGCCGAGTACTGCTTTAAAGACTTCATTAAAAAAAACAAAATAAAATATTACATTGTTGATTCCTGTGGTATTGAAGTATGCGAACAAAAATCAAGGAAAGAAGTAATTGATAGATTAAAGGAGCACGGAATTAAATTAAAGCATCACTACAAAGAAATTGATATTAAGTTAATTAATTGGGCAGATATAATAATTGCCATGAGTAAAAATCATAGAAAATATATTAAAGATCATTTTGGTGTTAGTGCCTATTTATTTAATGAATTAGCAATTGGAGAAAAAACTAGTGTTTTAGACTTTGGCGAATTTAATCCTAAAATAAAATCATTTAAAGAAAAAAATTACAAACAGATATTAAATTATATGCTAATTTTATGGTGGACTATATTTATTCAAAAACACCAAAACTTTTTAGAACGATAAACAAACTTTTTAAAACATAATAAAAGTTAGGTTTATAATGATTATGAACTTTTTATATTAGTGGTATGATGGTTACGGGAATTACTTTAGAATCTTTTGGTTTAAATTTTAGAAAAGCAAACATTACAGAAAAAGCAAATATTTTAGAAAGATTATTAGAGGATTTAAAAAAAGGAAATGTAGTTGATCAACCACTTGTTGAATATGTATCAAGATATTCAAATGTTGATTATAATAAAAAATTAAAAAAAGCTGCAAATGCCTTGGTAAATTATACTTTAGAAAATCCAAAATCAATTTTTCCAAGAATTATTAAAAAGTCATTGAAAGAAGTTTTTAAAACAGCAAGTGCTAGTGAAAAACAAAAGTATATACACGGTTTATTTGAATTATTATATGATTTTGAGAATAAAAAATTTACTGGTAGAACATTGGCATCTGATTTGTTAGAACAACTTGTTGAAATTGTTGGAGATAATTCATTTAATCCAATTACAAGAACCAACATTTTAAAAGTTATTAATTTAGCAATAAAATCAGGTTCAGATTCAAGAACAATAAATAAATCTTTAATTAGTTTATTAGACTCGGAAGAATATTTTGTAAAAGATTTGGCATTTAAGATTTTAGATTTAAATTTAAGACAAAGAAAATATTCTAATTTGGAAATAGAAGCATTATTTGATTTTGCAAGAACAAAATCTAATTTAGGAAAATATGAATTAGATTTAAGAAAAGCTATTGAAACAGCAAGAGCAAATCATAGTTCAAGTTTAAGAGATGTTAGAGAAAGTGGATTAGGTTCTAGAGTTATGAAAGCATTGGAAGCAAAAGGAAAAATAAATACAGGAAGAAAAAAACCAAAATTCGAACCCTATACTCCTAGAAGAATATTAAAACCTTGAAATGGTGATGTTTATGAAATTGTGGAACTTCTTTAGTTTTGTAAAAAAGTATAAAGACCCCAGTGTAACTAAAATTGAGGCTCCAAAGCTAAATTTTGGTCAAAAAGCAGCTGATGTGTTTACTTCCTGGGTTGGTTCTTGGTCTTTTATTATTGGGATTATGATTATAATAGTTGCCTGGGCAATATTAAATACTTTGGCAATGATTTACCATTGGGATCCCTATCCTTTTATCCTATTAAATTTAGCATTATCTTGCATTGCAGCTTTGCAAGCACCAATTATTTTAATGAGTCAAAATAGAACAGCAGAAATTGATAGAGTAAGAGCAGAATATGATTATCAAGTAAACATAAAAGCAGAGAAAGAAATTCAGGATATGCAGCGAGACTTTGAACAGGTTAAGTCAATGATTAAAGAATTACATGAACATCATCATAATACTATCGCAAATAAATCCAAGCAAACTAGATAGGCTTTATAAACCTTTACTGCCCCTATATTATAATATTAAAATTCTATTTTTAATGGCTATGACTTTGATGGAGGAATGATTATGCCGCAATATGTTAAATACACTGTAACTGAGGATACAACAAAGAGATTAGTTGATCTTTTAGGAAAAGTAGCAAAAACTGGAAAAGTAAAAGCAGGAGTTAATGAAGTAACTAAAATGATCGAAAGAGGTCAAGCAAAATTAGTTATTTTAGCAGAAGATGTAACACCTGAAGAATTATTATACCACATGCCTGTTTTATGTAACGAAAAGAAAATACCTTTCACTTATTTTTCACAAAGAAAAGAATTAGGTAAAGTTTCTGGATTATCTGTTAGTGCATCATGTATTGCAGTAATCAACGAAGGCGTAGCAAAGAAGGAATTAGACGATTTAGTAAAAAATATTAAAGAATTGATTAAGTAAAGTGGGTGATGCTAATGGCTGATTATGAAGAACAAGGAACACCTGCCGAAGTAGTTAATGTTATTAAAAGAACTGGAGTTTCAGGTGAAGTAACTCAAGTATTATGTAAAATTTTAGATGGTCCTGAAAAAGGAAGAGTAAAAAGAAGAAACGTAAAAGGAAGAGTAAAGAAAGGCGATGTTTTAGTATTAGTAAACACTCAAAAAGAAGCTAAAGATATTGCTGCAAGGTGATATGCATGAAATGTAGTTATTGTAATAAAAATGTTTCCGAAGGTACAGGAATTTTATATGTTAAAAAAGATGGTACCGCATATAACTTTTGCTCAGGCAAATGTCAAACAAATATGCTAAAATTAAAAAGAAAAGCATCTAAAGTAAAGTGGATTACAAAATCTCAAGAAGCTAAAGAGTTACATTTAGTAAAGAAAGAAAAGAAAGTAACAAAGAAGAAATAAGGGTGCGTGATACCCTTGATACGAGCACCTATAGTTGTTGTTGGAGGTCATGTTGATCATGGCAAAACAACATTGTTGGATTATTTAAGAGGTTCTGCCATAGCTGAAAAAGAAGCAGGTAGAATCACTCAACATATAGGTGCTACGGAAATTCCTCTAGATTTAATAAAAAAGCAGTCTGGAGAACTACTTCAAAAATATGGTTTTAATTTGAAAATACCGGGTTTACTATTTATAGATACACCAGGTCATGAAGCCTTTGCTACTTTAAGAGAAAGAGGAGCATCAATTGCTGATATTGGTGTTTTAGTAATTGATATTTTACAAGGAGTTCAACCTCAAACTGTTGAAGTTATTAATCATTTGAAAAATAATAAAACTCCTTTTGTAGTTGCAATAACTAAAATTGATAAAATAAAAGGATTTCCCGAAAAAGTAAGTATAAAAGAAGTTTTGAAGGAAGTAGATGAAGGCAAGACTTTATATGCTCAAGAATTTAATGAAAAATTTTATAGAGCAATGAGTCAATTATCTGAATATGGATTTGATTCAGATAGATATGATAATGTTCAAGATTTTACAAAAAAAATATTATTAATACCTTTAAGCTCACGTACAGGCATTGGCATGCCTGAATTATTGCTATTCCTATCTGGATTAGCTCAAAAGTACTTGGAAGCTAATTTAGCTTTAAATATCGAAGGCCCGGGCAAAGCAGTAATCCTAGAAACCAACGAGACCAAAGGTTTTGGCAAAACAGCAGATATAATTCTATATGACGGCATTCTACATAAAGGTGCCATTGTTAAAGTTGATTCCAAAGATAATTTTTATGTTACCAAAGTTAAACAGCTATTAAAACCCGTTGCTTTGAGTGATTTACGAACTGTTACAAGTTTTACTACTGTAGAGAGTGTGAGCGCAGCAGCAGGTCTAAAAGTAGTGTTTAATGACCCTGATTTTATTACTCCTGGGGATGAAGTATCTGTTATTACTCAAGAGGAAGCAGATAAGTTAGAAAGCACAAAGAAAAGCATATGCACTGTAAAGGAAAAAGGGGTAGTTGTAAGGGCTGATACTCAAGGTTCTTTAGATGCGATTATGTCTTTGGCCTGTAAGTATGATGTTGCCATAGGTAAGCTAAGTGCAGGTAATTTAACTAAAGAAGATGTTTTAGAAGCGAAATTATTTGGCAGAGAAGATTTACTCTATGGGGCAATTTTTTGTTTTAATATCAAGATTTTACCCGAAGTGGAATTATACGCAAAAGCCCAAGGAATTCCCATATTTAGCTCAAATGTAATTTATAAAATATTTGATGAATATGCAAAGTGGGTAATAGAGGTTTCAAGTAAAAAGAAAGAAGAAGATATGAAAGATATAAAATATCCTGTTAAATTAGAAATTTTTAAAGATTGTATATTTAGAAAGTGTAAGCCTGCAGTATTTGGCGTTAAAGTTATTGATGGAATATTAAAGCCTGGAATTAAAGTAATTTGGAAAGGTAAAGAAATAGGAATGATTAAACAAATTCAGATAAATGGTAAAGCAGTTGGAGAGGCTAAAAAGGATGCAGAAATTGCAGTATCCAGTGATGATATTAGCTTTGAAAAGGATATAGATATAAATTTAAGTACATTATTATATACATATATACCGGTTTCTCAACGAGAAGTGATTAAAAAACACTTGTCAAGCGAGTACCCTGATTTAATTAACGAAATCTTTGATATTTATGAAAAAAATGATTTATAATAAATATATTTTTGAGGTGTTTCAATGATAGTAAATTTAGCAAATCCAAAAACCAAAAAAACATATAGTGTTAAAGTAGACTCAGCATTTATGGGTAAGAAATTAGGAGAAACCGTAGATTTATCTGTTTTTAAATTACAAGGTAAAGGTTTAATAACTGGTGGATCATCAAAAACTGGATCTCCAATGGTACCTTTTGTTGAAGGGCCCAATAGTAAAAAAGTTTTATTAAGTGATGGTTTAGGGTTTCATGCAACACATAAAGGTGAAAAGAAAAGAACAACTGTTTACGGAAATGTAATTACTGAAAAAATAGAACAGGTTAATATTAAAATTTTAGAATGTGATGAAAAAGTTAATTTGGAAGAATTATTTCCAAAATTAGAAAAGAAAAAATAAATAGTTTGAAATGTTGAGTGATAATTTGATGATGGGTTCACAATCAGAAATAAATATTGGAGTTATTGGTCATGTTGATCATGGTAAAACTTCATTGACAAAAATGTTGACTGGTAAATGGACTGATACTCATTCTGAAGAATTAAAAAGAGGTATTTCAATTAGATTGGGATACGCAGATATTGTTTTTAATAAATGTCCAAATTGTGGTATTGAAGGTTATATTAATAATGATAAATGTCCTAATTGTTCAAGTAAAGCTGAACCCTATAAACGAGTTTCTTTTGTTGATAGTCCAGGACATGAAAGTTTAATGGCAACAATGTTAAGTGGTTGTGCAATTATTAATGGTGCAATATTAGTTGTTGCTGCAAATGAAACTTGCCCTCAACCAAGAACTGTTGAACATTTATTGGCAGCAAAATATTCTAACATAGAAAAATTAATTGTTGTTCAAAATAAAATTGATTTAGTAACAGAAGAAAAAGCAAAAGAAAATTATGAACAAATAAAAATCTTTTTAAAAGAAATTGGTTACGAAAATGTTCCAATAATTCCAGTATCTGCAAATCATGGAATTAATAAAGATGTTTTAATTTACGCAATAACAAATTATTTTGAATCTCCTAAATATGATTTAAAAAAGAATTTGAAAATGTATGTTGTAAGATCTTTTGATGTTAATAGACCAGGTGCGGAAATTGAAAAATTAATTGGTGGAGTAATTGGTGGAACAATTGTTGAAGGTAAATTAAAAATTGGTGACTCAATTGAAATAGCACCAGGAATGGATAATAAATATTTAACTGCAAAAGTTTTATCATTAAATACTGAATTTGGAAAATTAGAAGAGGCAGGTCCTGGTGGATTAATTGCAATAGGAACATCATTGGATCCAAGTATTTCACAGAATGATAAATTAAAAGGTCAAATTGTTGGACATTTAAATGAATTACCAAAACCAAGATCAGAATTAAATATTGAATTGCATACTATTGATAGATTATTAATTGATGATATGAAAAAACCATTAATAATTAAAGAACCTTTAATTATAACTTTAGGTACTGGTACTTCTTTGGGTACTATAAGTTCAATAAAACCAAATTCAAATATGATTAAATTCATAATGAAGAATCCAGCAGTGGTAGAAGATGACCAAAAGATTTCATTGAGTAGAAGATCATCAAATGGGTGGAGATTATATGGCTATGGGTTCATTAGGAAATAGTAATAGTACAATAAAAGTAGTAATTGATACAAGTGCATTAATTACACTGTGCGAAGGTCAAGATTTTTTTCGTGCAGTAGAAGCAGAATATGGAACAGTTAAATATATTATTCCAACAAGTGTTGTGCATGAATTAAAAAAATTATCTTTAGATAATGCAAAATATGCAAGATGTTATAATTTAGTTCAAAAAATTATTGAAAGAAATAATATATCTGTTATTTTTACTGGAGATTCAAAATATGCAGATGCAGATTTATTGGATATGACTGCAAATTTATTTGTAACCAATGATATGGAATTAGCAAAGAAATTAAATTCACAAAATAAAAAAGTTTTTATATTAAAGAAAAATAAGTATTATGATTTTTACTAAGCTTTTTAGAAAAGCTTAGTGTAGAAGATTGTGTTCTGTTGAACAAAATCTTTTACAAAGTGTTTGAAGCTAAAGCTTACAAGCACAAGTTCACCAAAAGCGTCAACAGATTTTCTTTCACAAAGAAAATCTTTTAACAATTGCAAAAGAAAACTGTATTGCAATTTAAAAAGAGCCAGAGGCATAGAGATTTAAATTATATTTACATAATATTGATGAGGTTGAGAAAATGTTTTATGTTGTTGAAGTAGAAGATGTTGTTGGAATACCTCCGCATATGTTTGGTGCAGATTTAGATGTGGTATTAAAGGATTTATTAAACGAAGAAAAGATTGGTAAAGTAGACAAAGATGTTGGTGTTGTTTTAGGTGTTGTTAAAGTAAATAAAACTGGCTCAGCAAAAATAATTCCTGGAGATTCTTTTGCCTATGTTGATGTTGATTATTCATTATTATCTTTTAAACCAGATTTACAAAATGTATATGAAGGTCAAATTAAAGAAGTTGCAGAATTTGGTGCATTTATGGGTTTAGGTCCTTTTGATGCATTGATACATGTTTCACAATTAATGAATGATTTTGTAAGTTTTGATGCAAAGAATAGAAACTTTGTTGGTAAAGAATCTAATAATACTTTAGGTGTAGGCGATAATGTTTATGCAAGAGTTGTTAGTGTAAGTTATAAAGCAAATAGTGTACAAAGTAAAATTGGATTAACAATGAGACAACAGGGTTTAGGAAAATCTGAATGGGTTGATAAAGATAGTTCTGCAGCAACTGGAAAAAAGAAATCAGAAAAGAAAATAGCTGCAGAAGATGATATGCCTGTTAAAGAAAAGAAAGTAAAGGCAACAAAGAAATAGTTGAGTGATGCAAGATGGTATTAAAGGAACAAGCATGTAAAAAATGTGGATTTGTATTAGAAGATCCAGAAACAGAAGAATGTCCTGTTTGTCAGAATAAAAAGTTTACAACTTTTTGGAAAGGTGCTGTTGTAATAAACGATCCAGAAAATTCAGAAGTTGCAAAAAAATTAAATATAACACACAAAGGAAAATTTGCATTAAGAATTAATTAATATTAATGAATTGCATTATGCAATTCGTTGTTTCTTTCTTTACAAAGAAAGAAAAAGATAGTGATACGTAACATATGATGATCCCGCAATGTTTATTGCGATATTTGATTTAAGGTGATAGAATGAAGTTTGAAATAATAAAACAAGAAGATAATAGATTGTTGAACAGAAGACAATTTACTGTAAAAGTAAATGAAATAACTGTTACACCAAAAAGACAAGAAGTTTGGAAAGCATTCGCAGCTAAGCAGGGTTTAGACGAAAACAAATTAATTGTAGATAAAATATTTAATGAAGCAGGATTAAGAGAAATAACTGTTTATTTTAAATATTATGATGATGAAGCAAGTTTGAAAAAAATCGAATTAAAAAGTAATTTGGTTAATTGGAATAAATTAAAAGGCATAGAAACACCAAAAAAAGAAAAGAAAAAGAAAGCTAAGAAAGGAAAGAAGTAAGGGTGATGACTATGGCTGAAAAGAAAGATAAACCTAAAGCAGGTGCAGTAGAAAAGAAAACTAAAAGAGTTAAGAAAAGTGCTTTTTACAAAGTTGAAGGTAACAATGTTGTTAGAACAAGAAAAACATGTTTGAAATGTGGTGCTGGAGTATTCATGGCAGAACACAAAGATAGATATTCTTGTGGTAAATGTGGTTACACTGAAATGAAGAAATGATTATTCATTTCTTTTTCTCTATTTTTTTTATTTTTTATAATACT
>CAIWXP010000043.1 GCA_903916665.1 Candidatus Iainarchaeum sp.
ATAAAATAAATAATTATCGTCTAATAAAATCTGGGCGGTTTTCTTGCAAAAATTCTCTTGCTTTTCTTAAATTAGTTCTATATTCATCATATTTTCTATCTAATTGTTCACCAGTAGGAATCATTACTAATCTACTTGTTGTATCTGTATAACGCAAAGCACCCATCAAAATTAGCTCTTCAATTAAATCTCTACATCTAGTTTCTGATAATTTTGTTAATTTCATAACTTCGGCAATAATACTTGCAGAAAATAGTCCTCTTTTTGAAGCCAAATAATTATTGCCAACAACATGACCATTTAATAGTTTAAAAACAATTTCCATAAATAATCTTCTTGCTTTTCCAGTTTCAATTTCAAATTTCATTACTCTAGGATCTAAATCATCAGGACGCTCTATTTCATTTAACCAACCATTTAAATCAGTAATTCTTAATGGTTGAAAAAAACCTTCTTGGTCTAACAAAGGTATTCTTCGTAACCATTCTTTAATAATATCACGTTTTATTCCTATGCCTCGCGATTCAAATTCTTTTTCGGCAACAGATAATGGCATTTTTTCTAAAGCCCTTAAAAGATCTAAAGCACTATTAGAAACAAAAACACCAGGGGCTCTTTTTGGTTTATCAATAACTGTTTCTGATTTTTTGTTAATTACTTCTTTTCTTAACTCTTTAGGAGGCTCTGGCATATTAATAATATACTAAAAAGTATTATATATTGTATCTTTCGTTTAAACCTTTAACTAAATCTATCATTTCATCAATATTACTTAATTGATAGTCTGCAAAAATACTATTACCTATTATTGCTGTTTTTAATCCAATTGTTTTTGCGGGAATTATATCTGTGTGTTCTTGATCCCCAATTGATAATGTATCTTCAGGTAAACAATTCAATATTTTGGTTGCTTCTAAAAACACAGAAGGATTTGGTTTTACTATTTTATATTCGCCTGTTAAAACATTATCTCCTATGTAATCTGATACCCCTAAATAATCTAAAGTTCTTCGAGCCCATATTTTAGGAGCGCCCGTTAATATTAATGCATTATTTCCTAGCAATCTAAATAAACTTTTTACATTATTATTCTTTGTAATAAATTCTTTTGGATTAATATCATAACAATTACAAAAGTATTCATATTTATTAATACCATATTTATTTTCTAAATAAACACTTAATTGTCCTTTACAAATACTATCTGCTAATTCTAATTCTTTCTTAACTTCTGAATTATTTAAATTTAAGCGCTCTTGCAAAAAATAATTTGCATTCTCTTTTACTCTTTGATATATCAATGATTCACAAAAACGCTTACCAATCGTATTATCAAAGTTATACAAGGTGCCATCCAAATCAAATATAAACTTCATAGTAACTTTCTAGGATTTTACCTTTAAAAAGCACTGTAACAAGTGTTACAAGTGTTTAAAAACTTTTGTTACCAAAGGATATATATTAAAAAAAGGGTGATACAAATGAATAATAGAGAATTACTATCTAGATACCAAACAGATCTAACTGCTTTAAACCAAGAAGCCTATCAACCCTTTGGCAAACAATATTCAAATTGGCAAAAACAAAAACAATAATAAAGAAATTATTAACGAATTATATAATGATGGTTTTGGTCTGAGAGATATTGCTGATACTTTAGGAATATCGCATATGACTGTCTATAGAGCCATAAGAAGATAATTAAGTTCGAGCCTTTTTCCACAAAAGCTCGAAATATTTTTTATAGCCTTCGACAACGGCTTTATCTTTTATTAAAAGACCGTAGGAGTTCTCAGTAAAAATAATTATTGCTACTTGGTCTCCGCATATAACAGTCTCTGTCAATTGTTCAAAATCTTGAGATAAAAACTTAATGTGTGTTAATGATTTTTTATTTAATTCTTTACCAAATTCCTTAATAGAATCATCAAATATTTGTCTTGATACTATTTTATTTGCAATTCTTTTGGTATGAAAACTTCTCCACCATAATTCGCCCATAATATCAAAAGTAACTCTTTTTCCGCCACCAAAGGTATTGTATTCTTTTGCTTTGGAATTAATTAATATATTATAAATTTCTTTTATTCCTTTAATGCCTTTGTAAACAGTTGCATTATTTGATTCTACCTGTTTTTGTTGTTCTTTTAATTGTGGCAATAATTTTTCAAATCTTTTTTTCTTTTCATCAATAAACTCTAAAAAACTTTCTGGATCTGTTGCAGTATATTCTTTTCTTTTACCCTCAATAATAAAATTAATTAAACCTCTTTCAATTAAACTATTTAGAGCTCTATGCAAAACAGAATTCTGCAAATTAGATTTTTCTAATATTTTTCCTGCTGTACTACTGCCTAAACTCAAAAGCGCCAAATAAACTTTAATTTCTGAATTTGTTAATCCTAATTCTTCAAATATGCTAGTATCCATAAATATAGTATAAACAAGAAAGAATATAAAGTATAGTCCTATTTGGGAGGATAAATATATAAGTAGTTCTTAAAACAAAGAATAGTTATGATAAAGATACCCTATGAAGAAGGAGAAATAATAAAACAATCTAAAACCATTACCAATGAATATAATGGCAAAATAGATTTAGATATATTCAGAAATAAAATTGTTGATCATTATATTGAAAAACAATCAGGAATATTTATCATATTACTTGAAGGTCAAAAACTCTTAGAAGTATTCAAAACAATAATTAATGAAAGATTAGTTAAACAACTAAATTATCAAAAGATGAGTTTGCCCAAAATATCTCCTGTAGATACATTTAGAAAAGCAAATATTTTAAGAAAATGGGATGATTATTTAGAAAAAGTTATTCCATACTCTACAACAAAAGGGGTTAATGAAAGTTATATTTTGGATCCTTTACAATGTACATCATTATATCAATATTTAGAAAATAAAAATCTTGATATGTCAAATACATTTAAGGTATTTGATGATTCTGGACCAACCTATAGAAACGAAGATACAGATAAAATAAAACCTTTGGTAAAACAAAGAGAATTTCATAGATCAGAATTTATATATTTAGGAACAAAAGAACAAGTAATAAATGAAAGAGAAACAATATTAAAAATATTTGAAAAATTATTAGAAGAATTGGA
>CAIWXP010000044.1 GCA_903916665.1 Candidatus Iainarchaeum sp.
ATAAAGGTATTGCCTGTGTTGAACAGGTTAATGGTTTTGTAAATATTTGTTTAGATAGAAAATCTTTTCTTAATACTTTAGATATTACAGTAAAAAAAGAAAATAAAAATATAATGGTAGAATTTCCTAGTCCTAATTCAAATAAGCCTTTACATTTAGGACATGTAAGAAACATGTTATTAGGTCAAGCATTGTCTAATTTATTAGAAAAAAGATATAATATAATTAGAGCTAATTTAGTTAATGATAGAGGAATACATATTTGTAAATCCATGATCGGGTATCAAAAATTTTCTAAATTTAAAAGTCCAGAGGAAGCAAATAGAAAATCTGATTTCTTTGTTGGAGATTGCTATGTTCTTTTTTGTGAGCAAGAAAAAACCAATCCTGCAATTATTAATGAAGCAGAAGCAATGTTATTAAAATGGGAAGCCGGCGATAAAGATATTATGACTTTATGGAAGAAAATGAGAGCCTGGGCTTTAGATGGTATGAATATTACCTATAATGAATTAGGATTAAAATATGATGCAATTTTTTATGAATCAGATATTTATATGCAAGGAAAAGATATTGTTTTTGAAGCCTATAATAAAGGGTTAGTAGAATTGGATATGGAATTAGGTTATAAAGTTAAATATGGTGATAGACCAGAAGATTTTAAAGTTGTTTTGAGAAAAGATAGTACTTGTATTTACATTACTCAAGATATTTATTTGGCAAAACATAAGATTGAAAAATATAAATTAGATAAAAGTATCTATGTTGTAGGATCAGAACAAAATGATTATTTTGAGAAATTAATTAAAACTATAACTCACATAGGCTATCCTGAAATTGCAAATAAAATGGAACACTATAGCTATGGTATGATTACTTTGCCTTCAGGTAAAATGAAGAGTAGAGAAGGAACTGTTATTGATGCAGATAATTTAATTGCAGATGTTAGAGAAGAAGCATCAAATGTTTTAAAAATTAAAAGCCCTGATAAAAAAGAAGTATTATTAAAAGATGAAGCTAAAATTATTGGGGATGCTGCATTAAGATATTTTATTTTGAAGTATGATGCAAAGAAAGATTTTGTTTTTGATGTTAATAATAGTTTATCATTTGAAGGAAATTCAGGACCCTATGTTCTTTATACCTATGCAAGAATTTGTTCTTTATTGAAAAAGATGACTGAACATAAATTTAAAGCATTGAAAGAAATTAATGATATTCCAACAAAGGAAGAATTAAACCTAGCACGTATATTATTAAAATATCCTGATAGATTACACGAAGCTATTGAAAAAGAAAGTGTGCATTTCTTAGTAAATTATATGACTGATTTAGCAAATCATTTCAATACAACCTATGCAAATATTAAATTTATAACAACAGACAAAGAGATTGCAAACAGATATTTATTATACAGTAAAATGAAACTAATTTTTGATGACATCTTTGCAATAATGAGTATTAAACCATTAGAAAGAATGTAGTTATTCTTTAGCTACATTATTCCATAGATATTTGAAATATGCTTTGTAACCTTCTGCTAAATCTTCATTTTCAATTACAAATACAAATAATTCTTTTCCATAGGAATAATTAACAACTTTATTGCCGTGAATTCCAATTACGATTGGGTTGGCACTAAATTCTTCTGGCAAATATTTACAAAATTCTAAATTATAGGGTTTTGTTTTACTTCTTAAATCTCCTCTTAATAATGTGTGTAATTTAATTTTATTATCCACTCTAGTTTTATACCATTTGGCAAAAAATATTGGATATCTTATTGGAACATATCTTCCTGCGCCTATCCAATAAATATCTTTGTAGTTTAAAGAATCATTCCAAACTGTTTTCATACCTTCTAGGCCACGAAATATTTCTCCATTAATGTTTGGAACTCTAGAACCATATTTTTTAATTAATTCGGGAAGTTCTTTTTTTACATCTATTTTTATCTTTGATAAATGATCTTCTTTTTCTTCAATATAATCAATTATTTTTTCAGGACTTGTTACTTTGAATAATCTTTTTTTATTTTCATTAATATAGGTAACTAAACCTCTTTCAATTAATTTATTAATAATATCATAGATGTTTCTTCTTTCAATTCCTGTTCTTTCAT
>CAIWXP010000045.1 GCA_903916665.1 Candidatus Iainarchaeum sp.
AATAAAATTAGATATTAAAGCAATTAATAAAAATCAACAAATGAATAGTTTTCCATTAAAATATTGGGAAGGCCCAACTAAAATAACCTGTACTGATTTAAAAACAAAAAAGAAAACCAAAGGTTTGGGCTTTTTAGAAATGGTACACTAATCTAATTATTAATAAGGGGTGTATTTGAATCTAAAAATTTATTCCAATCTCTATTATGTGGCCCGTTATAATCACCATGATGACTATTATAATCTCTTGGTGCGCTATTAAAATCTTTATGATCCCAGGGTTTCACAAAATTTTTATCTGCGAGTTTAGTTGATGTTAAATTAGTATCATTACTAACACAACCAGATAATATTAAAGTTAAAACTAAAACAATTCCAATAATTCCGAAAATAATATTTGCGGATTTCATAGTAATAACCTCACTCATATCTCAAAGCATCAATTGGTTTTAATTTAGATGCTAATCTTGCTGGTGCCAATCCAGAAATTATTCCAATTATTGTTGAAACACTTATTGCTAATAATACCAATCCAGGAGTAACCAAAGTTGTTGCACTCATCCCTCCGGGACCACCACCAAAAGATAATCCTAAACCAAATATCGAAATAGCATAGGATATCACAGTTCCTAAAATGGCTCCCAGTATTCCTCCGGCCAAACCAAATAAAGCTGATTCGAATAAAAACATTTGAAGAATCTCACTATTCGTCGAACCTAAAGCTTTCATTATACCAATATCTTTTGTTTTTTCTAAAACTGATGTGAACATAGAATTTGCAACACCAATTGCACCAACAATTAAAGATATCAAAGCAATTGCTCCTAAAAACAAAGTTAATGTTGTTGTTAAACTTTGAATTTGTGCTTTCATTGCTTCTGAAGATGAAATTGAAAAATCTTGATTTGCACTAGTTACTTTTCGTGAAAGTAAAAGTGAATTTGTTATTTCATTTGTGGCATCATTCATATCATCTGTGCTTATAACTTTTGCTTGCACATCAGAAAAAGTATTAACATTTACATCGGTTACTTTCCAAGCACTAGTATAATTCATATATACTCCGTTTCCACTGGTTGATGATAAAATTCCTACAACAATAAATCCCTGACCATTTATAGTTACTGTTCTTCCCAAAGTAATTGGTTGTTTAAAAGTACTATTTGCTAATCGATCTCCAATAACAATGGCACTTGAATCACTGGGTGTTAATAATCTACCAGAAACAACATTTAAATCGTTTAATATTGGCCAGGTACTTGGATTTACTCCTTGAATTTGGGTCCTAATTTTTTCGGACATATATGTGAGGTCTTCATTTCCAGAAACCATTTCACATACTGCAGTAATATATTGATTACCTTTAATTATCATAACATCTCTAGGCGTTAATTCAGGAACCGAACTAGAAGTTGTTGTAGAAACTGCGCCTGTATTTCTACCGCCGCCGCCAATATCTCCACCTCTAAAACCAGAAAAACCTCCAGCTCTTGAATGCCCTGGGCTAATGGTTAATATATCTGCGCCAAATCTTGAAAGTTGTTGATTCACACTAGCAGTAGCACCATTTCCTATTGATACAATAGAAACAACAGCAGCAACACCAATTATTATACCTAATAGTGTTAACCAGGCTCTTAGTTTTCGATGTATTATATTATTTAATGCTAGCTTGAATGAATCTAATACTCTCAAATTTATCACTTCTTATCTTTTTTTGATCTGAAAATCCATAGCAATAATAATAATGACACTATTGTTACTACTATTAAACTAACCATATCAGAACTAAATAAATAAATTGAAATTAAATATAGAACTAATATTAACAAAGCATAGCCTGCAAAACCAGACCAACTATTTTTTGCTTTAAATTGATTATATAATGCACCCAATCCAATAACTATTACTAATAATACTACAGGAATAGTAGGAAAGGTAGAAGTACTACTTGCATTTGTTTTTGTTAAACCATTTGATGTTGTTGTAGAATTTAATTGAATAGTTTTTTGTGTTATTTGTCTTACACCTGTTGTATCTGTATAATCAATTTCCAATACTAAACTATTTGATCTATTTCCATTACCAATATTAAAATCTTTATTCATATCTGGTCTTGGAGTTTTTTGAGTTGTGCTTGCATTTGGTTGAAAATTTGATCCTGTTGTAGAATTATTATCTAAAGCAGTTTTTAATTGAAAATTTGCTAAAGTAAAATCTCCAATATTTATATTTCCTAAAATTGCAGTATTTGTTCCACTTACAGTTATACCCGGTTGTCTTGGAATTTTTACAACAACTGCGCCAGCTTTATTTGAACCAACATTTGCAATACTCAAAGCCAATACTCCTGATGCTTGCATTTCTGCACTTAATTCAAAATCAGTTCCACCACCAACAATTAATCCCACTTTTGAAGTTTGATTTGTTGTACCTAAAGAACTTGAATAGGATATGTTTAAATCTAAAGAATAAACTCCCGGAGTTATATTTGGATCTGATGCAACAATCATTGGAATATTAACAGTACTATTTGGAGCAATTACTGAAATATATTTTTGATTATCTGTACCCAAAGGCAAAATTAAACCAGAACTTTCTGACCAACTTACATAAATATTTGAAACTGGAATATTACTTAAATTTCTAATTTCAAAATTAATATCTGTTTTATTTCCTGGATTAATAACATTTGGAGTTATTGAAACATCTAATTTTTTTTGTGTATTAGATATTGGTATTGTTAATGATTTTTGTTCAGTTATTAATTGTCCGTTATTTAAATAAGTTAATTTTAATGTTCCTGGATAATAACCTGGAACAACATCACTGTTAACATTAAATGTAAATATTGCTGTTTTTGAATCTCCATAGGCTATGGTACCTATATTTTGATTTAAATCGGTGCCAGTAAAATTATTACCAATATTTAATTCTACATTTAAATTATCCATTGATACCGAATTACTTATATTTGAAATATCTATAGACATACTTACTACATCACCCGGATTAATTATTGAAGGTAAATAATGGGGTGTAGATAAATTTGATATATAGGCATAATAGGTTATATCACCAGTTGTGCTAGTCGTTGCGGCATTAATTGTTAATGCAAACAACACCAATGTTATTGCGAAAATAAAACTTTTATAATTCATGTTCTCGTCCTCCTAGAACTGTTTTTTTCATCCGATAAAATTTGTCCATCTTTTAATGTAATTATTCTATTTGCGTATCTTGCTAATTCACGATCATGGGTCACAAGAATTATTGTTTTTCCTTGTTTAATATTTAGATCTATAATTAAATTCATAATATCTAAACCTGTTTTTGAATCTAAATTACCAGTTGGTTCATCTGCCAAAAGCATCGATGGATTAGTAGATAAAGCTCTTGCTACTGCTACTCTCTGTCGTTCACCACCAGATAGTTCATTGGGCATATGAGTTTCTCTATGATCCAAACCAACTAATTTCATTAATTTTGATGCTATTGTATTTGTTTCTGTTTCTTCAAATTCATGAATTTTCATAGATAATGCAATATTTTCATAAACATTTAATGTTGGATATAAATTAAATGTTTGAAAAATAAAACCAATTTTCTTTCCTCTAATTCTTGCTAATTTAGATTCTGGTAAATTTACAATATCAACACCATCTAACAATACATTTCCAATTGTTGGCAAATCCAAAGCACCAATAATATTCAACATGGTAGATTTTCCGGAACCACTGGCCCCTACAATGGATACAAATTCGCCTTCAAAAATTTTCAGATTAATATTTTTCAAAGCTGCGACTTTAACTTGCCCCAAATCATAAATCTTGGAAACATTCCTTAATTCTAATACCGGTATTCCTTTATTTATCATTATAATCACTTAAATATAATATAACAATATATGAAACAACATATATTCTTTGTGGTAACGATCACTCACACATTGAAACATCGTTTCACTTTTATGAAACAACCAAAACAATCTTTTTAAATCCTTCTATAGATTATATGTCTATGGATTTTACAAAACACAAACCAATAATTTACCTATTCTTTATTTTACTAGCAATTTTAATGCTGTACTTTATTTTAGACCTGGCAGTATTTAATCCAGATTCAACAAGAATCCCTCAAGATTTAAATGATTTAAATAGACTCAATCATGAAAGACCTATTAGTTTCTTCTTAATTTCTCCAATAATGGGTTTCCTAGGCGCAATCATTGGTGCAATTATTGTTTACTTTTTAATGAGTAGAATTACACAAACGCAGCAGGTACAAAAAAAGAATACCAAAATAATATTAAACTTTTTAACAGAACATGAAAAAAAAGTTATTGAATTATTATTAAACAATAACGGACATGCTTTTCAATATGAATTAAATAGAATTGAAGGATTGTCTAGAGTTAAAACCTATAGAATATTACAAAACCTAGAAGATAAAAAAATAATAACTAAAGAAAATTTTGGCAAAGTAAATAAAGTTGTTTTAAACAAGGAACTATTTGAAGTATTAAAAGAAAATTAATTTTGTGATTATATGCCCAGAGTATTATATCATAAAAGTTTAGAAACAGAAAAGATTGTTGGACCTAAATTAAAAGCAAGGGTTCGAGAATACAATGAAGGTATGAGAGATGGTAGATCCATAGGATCAGGAAAAACTTTTGTAGATTTAGCAAATTTAGAAAAAGATCCAAAAACAAGAACTAGATTATTATTAGAAGCAGCAAAATATATTGATGGAAATAATTTTATGTTTCAAAACATTATTTTTCCATTGCAAAAAGAATTAAGACAAATAATATATCGAGATCCAAAACCAGAAGAGCTTAATAAAATAAAAGAAAAATCTCAAATAATTCAACTAGTTAGACAAGAAACTCAAGATTTTTTAAGACGAGCAAAAGATCATACAAAAAATAGAGCTTTGGAAAGATATGAAAAATTAGTTAATTTAGATTGTAAAGAATTCTTTATTATACTTCTAGAGGTACTATTTATAAAATATCAAAATCCTAAAGATTTAGAACTATTAGAAAATTTGAGAAAAATCTAAAACTAATTTTAATTGTTAAAAATTATGCTCCTGCCGGGAGTTGGACCCAGGTCTCAAGATTGAGAATCTTGAATGATAACCGCTACACCACAGAAGCCACCGCTTTTTTGTAAAAAAGCCGAGGTTTCGCAAAAAACACGTAATGTTACACATTACCCAAATCTTTCACAGAAAGATTGCTTCGCATTAACTAGATAATATATTTCTAGAATAAAAGGTTTAAAAAGGCTAGTTATTGCTCCAATCAATAAACTCTAAATTGTTTCCACCATTTAAAGAAGATACCCAAACATCTCTATCAATTATTCTAGAGTTTATTAAATCAAATAATTGTCTTTTTGTATTTGGACCCAAATATTTATATTTGGAAATCATACGCATAATAAATGCTTTTCTATATCTATCATTTAATTCAAAATCATTAAATATTCCATTTAAAAATAAATAATCTTTTTTAAATCTATTAAAAATATCTTCCGCATCATTCCAATCAGGTTTAACAAAATTAGCTTTTTTAAAATCAACTAAAGTTACTCGCCCATTATTATCCATAACAAAATTCTCGCAATGAGGATGATTATGAGAAACATTTTCGCTATGCATTGCACCTAAAATGTCTACCACTTGATAATAGGTTGCTAATTTTTGTTTTGTATTGTGAACTCTATAAAAATCAGATTCAACCAAATTTCTTCCTTTTCCTATATAGGCCATTAATCTTTTTCTTCCAATTGCTTTTGATGAAAAAGATTCTTCAACTGCAATTCCTTTTGATAATAAATGTGCTAATATTTGTAATTCTTTTTTCCTAACTTTTGATCTAACAAAAAATTCTTTATCTCCAGAAACATATCTTTTTGTTTCTGAATTAGAACCTACTATTTCACCAAATACTCTTTTTACTTCTGGTTTAACAAATTTCGGTTTTTCAACAATTGGCATAAATAAATTAGATAGTAAATTAATATAAAGATTGTTAATAATAAATAATAATATAAAATCAGTTGGAAGGAATTGTTGAGATGTTTTATCTCAACATTTATTTTTTAAATTTTTCAATTCAGTTTTAAAATTAGTTTTATTTCTAAAATAGTACTTTGCCTCGGATCGGCACCGAAGAGGTGAGCTTCCGAGGTATAAGTGGACATTGAAATTGAATTTATTTCAATTCTATTTCTACGTACACTTTATCGGGCATTTCAATTTGCATTACTTTCTTTAATACTAATTCGTTAGCATAAATATCCACCATTCTCTTGTGGATTCTCATTTGCCAATGATCATAGGTTTCGGTTCCACCACCACAAGGACTTTTTCTTGTAGGCACAACCATTCTTTTTGTAGGCAAATAAATTATACCAGTGTGTTTAATACCTGCTTTTTCAGCAATATCAATAACGTTTGATGCAACGCTATCTAGCAATTTAATATCCGGGCTACTTAATTTTACTCTTGCATAAGACGTCATAATATCACTTCACTTTTATGATCCTGTAATAATTTCGATTGATTAGAGAAATTATTCATCTGGGTCATTGTAATCACCAAAATAAAAATAAAATAAAAAAGTCTGTACAAAGGGAAAAGATCCCCTCAGACCCTTTTAAATATCTAGTTTTTTACTACCTCAATTATTACACCAGCAGCAACTGTTGATCCCATATCTCTAATAGCGAATCTACCCAATGCAGGATAATCTTTGAAGTTTTCAACACATATTGGTTTCAAAGGTTTTATCTTTACAATTGCAGCATCTCCTGCTTTTAAAAACTTAGGATTTTCTTCTAAAGTTGCACCTGTTCTAGGATCCAATTTCTTTAATAATTCAGTAACAGTACAAGATTGTTGTAATGTATGAATATGGAAAACTGGAGTGTATCCTGCTGCGATTGCAGTAGGGTGTTGTAAAACAATAATTTGAGCAGTGAATTCTTTTACTACTGTTGGAGGATTACTTGCTAAACCTACAACATCACCTTTTGTCAAATCTTCCTTAGTCCAACCTCTTACACTAAATCCTATGTTATCACCAGGTTTAGCTTCAGTCATAGCTTGGTGGTGAGATTCAATACTTTTTATTTCAGCAGGTTTATTACCAGGCATAACAACAACTTTATCGTTAGGTCTCATAATACCAGCTTCAACTCTACCAACTGGAACTAATCCAATTCCTTTAATACTATAAACATCTTCGATTGGTAATCTTAATGGTTTATCAGTAGGCAAACTAGGAGGTTCTATCATATCCAAGTGTTCTAATAATGTTTTACCAGTGTACCATGGCATTTTATCAGATTTTTTAGCTATGTTATCTCCCATCCAAGCAGATAATGCTAATGGTGTGATATTTTCTTCTTTAAAACCTGAACCCATTAATAACTTTTTAGCACCATCAACTACTTCCTTATATCTTTTTTCATCGTAGTTAACTGCATCCATTTTGTTTACACCAATGAATATCTTTTTAATACCCATTACCTGTGCAATAAATGCGTGTTCTTTAGTTTGAGGTTGAACTCCTTCAGGAGCAGCAACAACTAATACTGCAACATCAGCTTGAGAGGTTCCTTTAATCATGTTCTTAATGAAATCTCTGTGGCCTGGTGCATCAATAACTGTAATTATTCTATGGGGAGTAATCAATTGTTTGTAATTAACATCAATTGTTACACCTCTTTCTCTTTCTTCTTTTAAATTATCCATCAAGTAAGCGAATGCAAATGATCCTTTTCCTCTTGATTCAGCTTCTGCTCTTAATTTCTTCATTTCAGTTTCAGGTAACATTCCTGAATCGTACATCAATCTACCAACCATAGTTGATTTACCATGATCTACATGACCGATAAATACTATATTATAATGACCTTTCTCAGTAGCCATTTGTCATCCCTCCAAATTTAAGATAAAAATGTTAAGTATCTCTAATTATATTAATAT
>CAIWXP010000046.1 GCA_903916665.1 Candidatus Iainarchaeum sp.
AATTCCTAAAAATATATAATAAACAAACATTGGCAATTTCCAACCCATCAATGGTAATTCACTTGAAAAAGAAACTGTATTACCTTTTGCATCTTGACCTTTAATTGCATAGGTTCCAGAATGTAAAAACATAGGCTCAGGATTATCTGCTTCAAAGAACCCCGCATATTTTCCTTCCAATACTTTTGCAAATAAAATATTTTTATCATTAAAAGTTAAACTAATATTATTATCATCATAGGGCGCATCATTTTGATACTTAACAGCAATAATTATTTTTCCTAATTCATCAATTACTCCATCTGCACTGGGGCTAATTAATTCTATTTTCATTTCATTGGTTGTATCCATTGTTTTTGTTGCAGATTCTTCAACCAAAGCTCCTTTATAAGTTCCTGTTACCATTACTTTAAATGTTGTTTTTGTTTCAACATCTGGAACTATACCTCCAGAAAATATCTTTTCATTATTTTGGTCTAGCAATTCTAAATTATAATTTTTACCATTATAAACAACGGTTGCAACTAAATCTTTCAAATCAGAAAAAACATAGCCTTCTTTTAAAGATAATTTTGTTTTTATTCCTATTGTTTGGCCAATATTTATTTTATCTCCAACAGGTTCCAGAATAACTATATCATATATTTGGGGCAAAGGCAAAACATCAAACTTTTTTGTTACACTTGTTTTAACATAATTTCCTGATGAATCTTTCACATCTTTAAATTTAATTGTAATACCTAAATCTAAATCTTCTTTTTGTACTTTATAATCAGAATAAATATTATAACATTTATTATCTAATTCATCTAGTTTAAATTCTATATCTTTAAATGCGCTTAAAATAACTTTGCCTTGCATTAGATCATCAAAATTAGTATTGGGTAATTTAAAACAAATATTCATTGAATTTATTACATTACCCACTGTAATTGAATTGTCTTTGGGTTCAACATATTTTGTATCCAATTCTATTACTGGCACAATGGAATCAATTGCAGTTACACTTATTGGTATTGTTTTTTTATTATATAGTTTTACACCCGACTTATTATAATTTGCAGTTATATCTATTTGACTCTGTGTTGGTGCCAAATAATCAATATTTAAAGAACCTTCATATAATCCTGGACTTGCAGATACTGCAGTTAATTGAACATTGCCAAAATTTCTATCTCCTGCCGTTAATGTTGCAATTACATTTGAATCTAATATTGGTGTTCCGGTATTATCATTTAATCCTACTTTAATACTTAATAAATCCCCTTTTGTTACTTCTTGATTTACAACTGGACTTTTTACACTTATTATTAAATCCGCATCAACAATATCAATACTTTTTATTTCTGAATTACTAGATCCTTTATCATCGGTTACATCTAGCGTTATACTATAATTACCTTTGTCAGTATAGCTATGGTTTACACTTTTTCCTGTTCCTGTTGTTCCATCTCCAAAGCTCCAATTATAGGTTAATGTTCCTGATCCACTGTAATTAACATTTGCATTAAATGTTTCCTGTTGACCTACCTGTAATTTGGGTGCTCCTGATATTGTTATTGATGAGATATGCGAATCAACAGTTATTTCTTTTGACCCTTTAACTACATTAGTTCCAACAGGTGTTGCAGTACATGTTAAATTGTCCCCTGATTTACAAACTCCATCACAATTAAATTCTTGACTTGTTGATTTTGCAGTTCCATTCAATGTCCAAGTATAAGTTACTGCTGTTTGATCAGGAATATCATCTTCATCAGTTAATTTCGCTAAACACTTAATCTTACCATCAGAATATACACTAGATGGATCAAAAGAAATATTATTTGAATCTGCTTTTGTTGGTTTATCTACTATTGTAAATGAAATGTTATCTGTACCAATCAATACATTATCGTTACAATCTAAAGATGCAGAATATGTTCCTGCCCCGGATAAATTTCCTTGTGGATCAATAACTAAAAGATCTTTTGTTTTCTTAGTTGTCATACTATCAATATCAGTATATGCAAAGGAACTACTTGTTACAGGTGTTATATCTGTCCCATTTCTTTTTAATTTAAATGTACAATTTAAACTAGATCCTCCAACATCATCCAAGTTATCTCCTAAATCTGCTTGAATAGTAAATCTATGGTTCTTAGATACTGATTGTGTATCTGTCAAGTAATCTCCAGAAGTTCCTAAATTTGAATCAAATATTTTTAATGTTACTTTTGGTTGACCTGAAAGAACAGTAATAGGATAAGAAGATGTTATTTTACAATCTGGATCTAAACAATCTCCAGGATATACTTCTAATTGAAAATTATCGCTAGTTCTAGAAAAACCACTTAATTTTGTATTTAAAGTATACTTTATTATGCCGGTGACCATAGTATCTGGTGTTAAACTTAATTGCCCATTTGAAGAATTTTTTATATTAGAGCAATTTAATTGAGAATCGCAAGAAAAATTATTTATTATGAAATTGTCTAATCCTGAAGAAAAATCAAAAACAAAACCTAACTTTGTATTAGGTACAGAATTTAATTTTAAACTTAAATTTAATGAATTTGTATCTGAATAATAACTTGTAGGAATTACAGATATATCTGAAATTGAATACGAATCACCTAAAATTGTAGAGGTTACAACAAAAAATAGAAATATTATAAAAATAAATTGAAATATTTTGTATGTTACCACATAACATATACATTATAAAGGTTAATAAATATTACGTTAAGTTATATTGTAACTACCGTATGCTTTATGAACATATGTTGAATTTATATTAAATCCAGAATCTAGCTTATACCAGGGCGATACACCACCTGATTGATAGATTAATCCTTTGGTAAGTATTGAATAATTAACTGTTCCGGTACCAAATTGCGTCGCATTAGCATAATTTAATTGAACTAATCCACAATTATTACCAATTATAGTATATACGTCCGAATCCAACAAATAATAATATTCTGTTGTTGATACTGTTTTTTTAATATACACACAACTATTAACATCTAATAAACTATATGCATAATAATTTGATAAGTTTACAGCAACTTGATATTGTTGGTTTTTATTTAAAGTTGTTCCAGATGTAGGTGTAATTATTTCCGAATTCAAATAATCGCCGTTATCAAAATAAAATTGATTTGTAGCACTTCCTAATATATATGATAACGAATTATTTTTATAATTTGTATACGAATATATTGTATTATCTGACAAACTAACATTAGTCAAATCAAAAAACAAATAAGGTACATATAGTGTAGTAGCATCTGTTGTTTTTGCAATTATTTTATCCTCTGTTGATCCGGGCATCATTTGAATAAAACTACAAAAATTTCCATTTGCTATATTACTACCGTCATCAGAATATAATATAACCCCAGATCCTGTTGCTACTTTACAAATATATAAACTAATTGGAACATCTAAACCATTATTAATTTTAAATGGAATTATGGTTTTAACTCCCGCTGGCAAATAATTATTCTTTCCATCTGATCTTTGCCCTGGTGTATCCAAAATTACACTAAAATAATCTTTCAAATAAGTAGCATTATAGGGTATACTTGTTATTGTGGTTTGTAAATATGATGCAACGCCATCTAACTTTGGAGTTATTATATATGTTTGTGGTGTTGAAATATCTGGAGTTGTAACTTTAATTTTTATTAGAGGACTATCTTGTGGTGCTAAATCTGTATAAAAATAATGACCATCCAATGTACCGTCAGCGTTGTAAAAATTTGCATCTAAATTATAATTTGAACTGATATCAAAAGTAACAGGTAATTTATAAAGTGTAAAACCTAAATTATTTTTTAAATTATAAATCATATCAAATGATTGACCATTTAGTACTTTCATCGGACCCGTAATTGTTGGACTAAAATCTGTTGCTTTAACAATTGAAACATGATATAAAGGTGTGATTGTTGCTGTATATTTTCCGTCGGTTGCATAAAATTGAATATCTGCAAAGCCCGTTGCACCTGAAACAGAACAAGTTAATGTACCAAAACCGCTACAAGTAACTGTTGCAGACCCGGTTACTTTATTTAATCCATAAACTAATGGTGTCCCAGAAGTATTATCACTTGGATTTATTGGATTATCAGAGTCTGAAAAATATTGAGATAAATCTATTGTAAAATTTGGATTTGCATCAAAAACAGTTATTCCTTTATCTACAAAATTATTCAAATATTGCGGCGGTTCATCATGTTGTGTAACCGTAATATCAATTGGTAAATTCAAAGTATATTGACCATCAGTTAAAACAATATTAATTGTTTGTTCACCGTTCTTTGTTCCTGTACAAGATAAAACATCGCTAACAATTGAACATGTTGCAATTGATGAACTGGGGTTTGAATAAGTATATGCTTTTACGCTATCAGGATCAATAACATAATCTTTCAAATTTAATGTGGTTGTTTTTCCATCATCTATATTCATTGCAATTTTTCCATTTGTTAATTTTGAACTATCTAATATTGGAATTGTATTATAATTTGTAACAACAATATGTATTGGTAAATTTAAAGTAAAAGTATCATCAGTTAATACTACTACTATATTTGCCTCGCCTAAACTTTTTGGCGAACAAATTAAATTATCTCCTGCAATTGAACATGTTGCAACATCTTGAGTTCCTGAAATTTTATAGGTATAATTACTATTTAAATCTGAATCTAAAACATAGTCTTTCAAATTTATTGTTGTTGAATTTGTTCCTGAAATTGAAACTAAAATACTTCCATTTGTTAATTTTAAACTATTCAAAGTAGGCTGATGATTTACTGCCAATACATTTAAATTAAAAGTAATTTCTGAATTTGATTCTGGAATAAAAAAAGTAACTGTATCTTGACCATAAAACCCAGAATTAAAATTACAATTAGCAATATATGGTACTGTTGTTGTTACTTGGCAGTTTCCATGTTTTAAATTTGAACTTGGTTTTACATTTATGCTGTAAGAAATACTATTTGGATTATTAACATAATTTTGTAATTGAATTGATAATACAGAATCTTGATTAATAGTTTGTGATACTACACTTTGTGTGAAAGTTGGCATTACAATATTTTGTTTAACAAAAATATCAAATGTTGCACTCGAATTTAATTTCCATCCAATATCTGTAACTTGAATTGTCATTGTATCTGTACCAAAATATTTTTCTGGATTTGAACAAGTTAAAGTATCTGCATCTTTACTACAAATCAAATGTTCTGGTGATTTTGTTATTGTATAATAAACATCATTATTATAAGGATTATGAAGTAATTGATTTAATCGAATCCAAAAATTTCCATTATTATCTATTGCACTACTATTATATCCATCAAAATGACACGGAAAACCATTTGAATTATCACAATAATCATCTAAAACAAAATGAGTATCTGTAAACCAAGCAGAATTATCGTGAACTGTTTTTATTGCATTTAATATATTATCGGGTATTGTAAATCTATAATCTGCATAATTAAATTTGTGATAATTATAATTATTAAAATTAGTATATTTCAAAATATTAACATCAACAATTTTAAAAGTAACACCATTATTATCTGTAGAATAAGCAAAATTTAGTGAAAGCAAGCCGATGAATAAAAAAATTGTAAACAATTTCAAGGTTCTATAACAGAACCCCTTGCTAGAGTTCTTTAATCTCATAGATATATATTATATTAAAGAGTTATATATAAGCATTTATATTAATTAATCTATCTAATTCAAACCAAAATAGTTAATTTTTCATACCTTTTGTAGAATAAAGGTTATAAAAGCAAACAAAATAGCCTGTTTTTCTCACTACATTTAGGTATAACCCAAAACCTAAAAATTAACTCTAAATTACAATAATATATTAGCTACAAACTCTTTAAATTATAATATATAATCCGATTTAAAAATATTATGTATTATAATATATTTGGTGATTGTTATTTCTAATTCTAATATTATTAAAACTGAAAACCTAACTAAAGTCTTCGAAAAAAACAAACCTTGTTTACACAAAAGCATTATAAAAAAATTTATATATTATTTTAAACCAGATAAAGAAGAAGTAGTTGCATTACACAATTTTAATATTACAATTGAAAAGGGAGAATTTGTTGGATTGGTCGGACAAAATGGTGCCGGAAAAACAACCTTGGTAAAAATCCTTTCTGGAATATTAACTCCAAATTCAGGAATTGCCAAAAGTAATGGATTTATACCCTATATTCAAAGAGAAGAATATGTTAGTAATATAGGAGTAATATTTGGAAGTAGAAGTATTCTAGAGTATAATATTCCTGTAATTGATTCATTAAGATTGTATGCAATAATTTATAATTTAAATAAAGATGAATCAGAAAAAAGAATAGAATATTTATCAAATCTTTTAGAAATAAAGGATCTATTACACACCTCAGTAAGAAAATTATCACTAGGACAAAAAATGCGTTGTAATTTAGTTGCATCTTTTTTACACCATCCTAAAATTGTTTTTTTAGATGAACCAACCATTGGTTTAGATGCATTAGCAAAAGAAAAAGTTAGAACTTTTTTGAAAGAAATAAATGAAAAAGAACATGTAACTTTAATTTTAACAACTCACGACATGGACGATATTGAAGAACTTTGTGAAAGACTTATTTTAATAAATAAAGGTGAAAAACTTTATGATGGTTCTTTAAATGAATTTAAAAAAGAACATGTAAAAAAGAAATATATTTCTGTAACCTATTCAAAAGTTAAGGATAATAAATTATTTGATAAAACCAAAAATGAAATCAATATTAAAGAGTCTAGCAAAACCTATTTTGAAGGAGAAATTGATTTAAACAACTCAAGTAGAATAATTGAAACTTTATTTAATTGCATAGATATAACTGATTTGGATGTTAGAGAAACACCATTGGAAGACATAATAAAAGACATTTATTGTGAGCTAAAAAGGTGAAATTATTTTAAGAACTTTTAGATATGCAAAACAATATTTTATATTAGGCATAAAATCCACAATTGAATACAAATATATGGTTTTAACCGACATAATTGTTGATATCATATATCTTTTTATGATGGTTCTAGTTTGGACTAAATTATTTAGTTTAGGATCTGGCCAAATAGGAGGATTTGTATTAAATGATTATATAATGTATTACATAATCAGCATGCTAATTGTAATGTTTTATCCTGCCATTGAGAATTATTTTTCCAGTGATGTAAATAATGGTAACTTGGTAATTTATTTAATTAGAAATTTGAATCCAATGATTAGATATTACTTTTTTTCTATGGGATCTGATATATTTGAAATAATTTCTATGTCAATTATATTTATTATATCGTCAATATATTTTGGTTATTTTATTATTTCAAAAATTTTATTGTTTTTGGTATTTTTAATTATTGCAATATTATTAACTTCATTATTTAGAGCACTAGTATCATTAATTGCTGTAAAAACACAAAGAATTGGAGGGGTAATGGGCACCATATTTTTAACAATGAGTTTTTTAAGTGGGTCTTGGATTCCTTTAAACCTATTTCCAGATATTGTTCAAAAAATATTTTATTTTTTGCCATTTCAGTACATGCGATATTTCCCCGCAATAACCTATTTGGGAAAAACAAACACGAGTCAATTGGTATTTGGATTTTTAATTAGTATTCTATGGATTATTACATTCTATTTTTTATTTAAATTTCTCTATAAAAAAGCAATTAAATCGTTTGAAGGGCAGGGTGGTTAAATGTTTGAGAAATTTAAGCACTATTCCAAATTTGCAATTATAAGAATAAAAATAAGTTTACAAAATTCAATGGAATTTAAATTTGATTTTATTGCATCAATATTTGCAGAAATTATTTATATGATATTAACTTATTTTATTGCAACATTATTTATTAATGCCATACCAAATTTTGGACTAACTGCCATTCAATTATTTATTTATACTCAAACATTAGTTATTATATTTACAATACAAAATGCAACAAAATCCCAAATTATGGATTCTATAAAAGATGGTACTTTAAATCTCGATTTAATAAGACCAATAAATATTATCTATCAATCTTTTTGGAATTCGTTTGGTACAAAAACAATAATAATACAAATACTAAAATTTATTTTTATAATTGGCTATATTTTAATATTTTCTAACATAAATATTGGTTTATATATTCTTTTAACAATAGTTGTTACAATAATTAGTACAATCTTTGCAAATGCAATATTTTATTTACTAAGATCCTACGATTTAAAAAAAATACAGGCGGGCTCTTTCTTTCATAGAATAACAAATGAAGGAAATATTTCAAATTATATAACTACTTATCCCATATATTTATTGCCAAAATTTATGTTAGTATATAGTTCATTTTTCTCTTTATATTATATTGCAAATACAACTTTAGATGTGATCTATAGTGCAAATATTACAAATATTGTTTTATTATTGGGTGCCGAAATAGTATTAACAATTATTTTCATGTATTTTGCAAATTTAGCATGGAAAAAAATGTTAAAGTATTATGAAGGGTTTGGTGGATAAACTAATTAAATAAATTTAAAAGATTCTAAATTGCCTTCATTTTCTATAATGTGCAAGGTTTTCATTGTTAATTTAGAATTAAATTTATTTTGCAAAAAATATATATCGGAAGGAACTACTTTTTCTTTTTCTAATTCTTTCAAAGTAAACCATTTTAATTCGCCACTAGAAGATTCTCTAAATTTGGTTTTATCAACTTCAACCTTTGTGAAAAATAAAAAGAAATTATGAATTAAACCATTATTTTCTTTATCAAATACTTTTTCATTCATTATTGCATTTTGAGATTTAAACCCACAATCCAAAAAAGATTTTTCTTTTACTAATCTAATGCTTGCATCTTTCAATGATTCCTGCAATAATATCTTTCCACCAATCATGGCCCAACAACCTTTATAGGGCCTTTTATTTCGTTTCATCATTAATAATTTGTTACCATTTACAACACAAACTAAAGCTATTGATAGAGGAACAGATTCATCAATTTGAGAAAATAAAGGAATATATTTTTCTGCATTTTTAGTTAATTGATAATGGTCTCCTTTCTTTTCTAATAGCAAATCTTTTTGCATGCTATTCAAATGATAGGCTACTTTATTAGAAGGAATTTTAACTTTCTTTTCTATTTCGTTAAATTTTAATCGGTAATCATTTAGGAATTGTTGAAATATCAATGCTCTTTCTTTATGAGATAATAATTTGTTAACCATAATCAATTTAGTTTGAGGAAGTATTTAAATATGTCTTAACTCCGAAAGAATCTATCTAAAGCGAGGAATTTTTATGATTGATAATATGCAAGAAAAAACACACTATGTTTCAATTACTGGAATAATTTACAAAGATGATAAATATTTAATCTGTAAAAGAAGCCTCAATGAAAAAGCATTTCCTTGCAAGTGGTGCGTTCCTGGAGGTAAAATTGAAAAAGGAGACTTTATTAACACAAAAAAAGATACCACTGATCATTGGCTAAACATATTTGAAAAAGTATTACAAAAAGAAATCAAAGAAGAAACTAATTTACAAATAAAAAATATTGACTATGTTTCTAGTTTGGTTTTCATAAGACCTAATGGATATAGTACAATTATAGTTAGTATGTCTGGAGAATATCTTTCAGAAGATGTAAAACTTCAAGAAGAAGAATTAACTGACTATGCTTGGGTAACTTTGGAAGAAGCTAAAAACTATGATCTAATTGAAAACATTTATGAACAACTACAAGCTGTTGAAAAGAAAAGAAAATCTAAATAAATGTTATGTTTAACCCCCTCCTTTTTATATCTTATTACTCTAATTATTATAGGCTTACAGAGATAATCTGTTATAAGAATAAGTGATGTAAATGTCAGATCAGACATTATCTAGTTTGGAACATAACGAGAAAATTATTGATAAAATAATGAAATATGCAGAAGCACAACAAATTGTTATATCTAAGGAAGCACTGCAAATTTTAGAAGATACTAATTATATTGATATTATTAACTACGCAAACGAAGAAGGTATATTTGTTATATCAAAACATTTTGTTGAAGAATACCTAATTGATAACCCTGCTGCAAAAATTGAAAAGCCTAAGGAAGAACCACATAGCTTACCAACAGAAATATTAAAGAGCATAAGAATTCCTGCTGCAGACAATGAAAGTGATTTAATTATTCAAAAAGATGGCTACAATGAAGGTCATGAAGAATATAAATGTGATATTTCTGATTTTGATGAATACTTTGTTACAAAATATAAAGATCTGAGAAAAATATTATTACAACATCAAAACATATCTCCTATTTCAAGTAAAGCATTAAAATTTATGAAAGAGGGAGAAAAAGTTTGTTTAATTGGAATGGTAAATGATAAAAGAGTAAGTAAAAAAGGAAATTGTGTTGTTGAATTAGAAGACTTAGATGGAGAATTTAAAATTATAATTTCACAAACAGGAAAATTAAAAGATGTTGATAAACAAGTTATTAAAGATGATGTTATTGCTGTGCAAGGAAAACATTTGGGTAACTCGATTATTATTGCAGAAGAAATTGAATATCCTACAATGACCAATGCAATAATGAAAAAATCTGAAAGAAATTTAAATTTATTAATTACTTCTGATATGCATTTAGGAAGTAAATTATTCTATGAAGATATGTTCAAAGAATTTATTGACTGGTTAAATGGAAGAAATATTTCTGCTCAAGAAAGAGAAGAAATAAATAAAATAAAATATATTATTTTAAATGGAGATTGTGTTGATGGAATAGGTGTTTATCCTCAACAGTTACCTGAATTAAATATTATTGATATTAACGAACAATATGAAATATTAGCAAATTATATTTCACAAATTCCAGAATATATTGAAATATTATTGTTGCCGGGAAATCATGATGCAGTAAGATTAGCAGACCCTCAACCAGCAATACCAAAACAATTTGCAAAAAAATTACACAGTCTAAAAAATGTACATATGATTGGCTCACCAAGTAGAGCAAAAATTGAAGGTTTGGAAGTTTTAATGTACCACGGTAATTCAATGAACACAATGCAATTCCAATTAAAAATTGATCCTACAAAAGCAGAATTGGCCATGGAAGAATATTTAAAAAGAAGAACTCTTGCGCCAGTATATGGTGAAAGACATATTACTGTTCCAGATAAAAGAGGTTTAATGATAATTAAAGAAGAACCAGATATTTTTGTTACTGGCCACATACACAGTAATGCCTACAAATATGTCAAAGGATGCTTAACAATTAACCCTGGTTGTTGGCAAGGACAAACCAGCTATCAACGAGAACAAGGACACCTACCAACTCCTGGACGAGTTCCAATTGTTCAATTAAATAAAGGATCCTATTTTGAGAAGGTGTTTACCCATGACAATTGAATTACCACCCTGCGATCCAAAAACAAAAATTTATTTTGAAGAACTAATTGAAAAATCAAATGCACTTTACACAATTGCAGAAGGTGCTAGAGCCCAAGGAAAGGACCTAACAAAAGAAGTAGAAATACAGAGAGCATCAAACCTTGCCGACAGAACAGAAAAAATAACAGGCCCAGTTGGATTAACAAAAAGATATTTTGAAGTTTTAGAAGAACAAAAAGATAGAACAAAAACCATTTTTATTATTTTCAAAGAAATTATTGATGAAAAATTTGGTAAATTTAAAAGTGATGATGCAAAAATTTCTCAAGCAGTAAAAACATCATTAATGCTATTAACAGAAGGAGTTGTTGTTTCACCAATTGATGGTTTACCTGAAATAAAAATATCAACAAATGTTGATAACACAAAATACTTGGATTTATTTTTTGCAGGACCAATTAGAGCAGCAGGCGGTACAGCAACAGTATTTCCATTAATTCTAGGACACTATGGTTCAATACTAATGGGATTGGATAGATATAAACCAACAGAAACAGAAATTGAAAGATATGTTGAAGATAATAAAATTTATCACAGAATTACTGCCCGTCAATATAAAGCAACCGATGATGATATTCGATATATAATTAAAAATTGTCCAATCTGTATCAATGGGGTAGGAACGGAGTTAGAAGAAGTTGAAGCCTACAGAAATGTAAGAAATGTACCCACTAATAAAGTTCGTGGTGGGGCAATGCTAGTTATTAATGAAGGTCTAGGATTAAAGGCCGCAAAATTAATGCAATTTGCAAAAGCATTGGATCTAGACTGGTCATGGTTAGAAAAATTTATTAAAGTAAAAACTTCGGGCGGCAAAAAAGAAGTTACGCCAATAAAAAAATTCCTAGAAGGTGCCGCAGCAGGAAGACCTATTTTTGCATACCCTTCTAAATTTGGTGCCTTTAGATTAAGATATGGGAAAACAAGAACAACTGGATTAATGGGTACCGCAATAAATCCATTAACCATGTATATTTTAGATGAATTTCCTGCAATGGGTTCACAATTAAAAATTGAACGTCCTGGAAAAGCAACAACAATTACAAGTTGTGATTTAATTGAAGGTCCTATAATATTATTAGAAAATGAATTAAGATATGTTTATAAAAAAGAAGACATACCAGAAAGAACAGAAATAAAAAGAATATTAGCTTTAGGAGATATTTTAATTTCCTACGGTGATTTTAGAAAATCAGGACATCCTTTGGTGCCTGTGGGGTTTTGTGAAGAATGGTGGTTTAAACTATTGCAACAAAAAGCAAAAGATGTTCCCATATTAGAAGAATATACAAAAATACATTCACATCAATTTGATATTTATACTGCAATAAAAATAAGTGATGAATTCACTTTACCATTGCATCCAAAATATTTATTTTATTACGCACAATTAAATAGACAAATGATTGAACATATAAAAAATAGATTAGAAGAATGTGAAATAAAATATAAAGATGGAAAAATAAATGGTTTAGAAATTGACTATGATTCTGATTTAGAAAATTATTTTATTAGAGCTTTGATTCCCTATAAAAAAGAAAATAATTTATTTTATATTAATGAACAATGTGCCTATGCTTTGTTAAAAACATTTGGTGCATTATCAAAAATCAAAATGCAAGAAGCAGAAGAAGATCCTTTAAAAATATTATCCTATTTAGCTGGTTTTGAAATAAGAGATAAAGGAAAAATGTTTATTGGTGCAAGATTAGGAAGACCAGAGGCTGCAAAATTAAGAAAAATGGATGGTTCACCTCAAGGTTTATTTCCAATAAGTAAATTAGGTGGAGCAACCCGTAATATTAATAAAGCTGTTGATGCGCGTGGTCAAGAATCTCGTGGATTAACAGGAGATAGTAAATTAACAGAAATACAAATTAGATTATTTAAATGTCCAAAATGTGGTGATGAAAGTCCCTATAAAATTTGTTATCATTGTAATTGTGAAACCGAATATTTAGTTTTTTGTAATGCTTGCCCTAAAACCTATATGGAAAAAGAATATAAAGATAAAGAAAAGATTTGTAAAAGTTGTGGTGGGCGAGTTACCTATTATAAACAAGGAACTTTCGATTTTTCAAAAATATTTTCAGAAGCATTAACTAGATTAAAAATGTATAATCCTCCTGATATGATAAAAGGAATTGAAAAATTATTTTCAGATATTAAAGAGGCAGAACCAATTGAAAAAGGAATTTTACGTGCAAAAAATGAAGTCTATGTTTTCAAAGATGGGACATTAAGAGCAGATTTATTGGATGCAAATATTTCACATATTAAACCAAAAGAATTGGGATTAACCATTGAAAAAGCAAAGGCTTTGGGTTACACTCATGATATCTATGGAAAAGAAATTGTTAGCGATGAACAGGTATTTAATATTTTTGTTCAAGATGTAATTATGAATTCTTCTGTTGCAGATTATTTTGTTAAAGGTGCTAATTTTGTAGATGATTTATTAGAATCATTCTATGGTTTACCTAGATTTTATAATGCGAAATCAAGAGAAGATTTAATTGGTCATTTAATTTTAGGATTAGCGCCTCACACTAGTGCAGGAGTAGTTGGAAGAATCATTGGATTCACAGATGCAAGAGTAATGTTTGCACATCCATTTTATAACACTGCAAAAAGAAGAAACACAGATGGGGATCAGGATGGTGCATTATTAATGTTAGATGCATTGTTAAATTTTTCATTGAGATATTTACCCATTAGAAGTGGAGGAAAAATGGATGCTCCTTTGGTTGCAACATTAGTAATTAACCCTACAGAAATTGATGATGAAGCTCACGAAATGGAAATTGGCTATGATTATCCTTTAGAATTATATTTGGCCGGAGAACAAATTGCAGATGCAAATTTAAAAGAAATTCCTACCATTAAAAGTGTTTTAAACACAGATAAACAATTTGTTTCTTTGGGCTATAGTTTAGACACAACTGTTTTTGATATGGGCCCAAAACAATCAATGTACACTCAATTAACAGATATGACAGAAAAAATTTTAATACAAAACGCATTGCAAGAAAAAATTGACGCAGTAGATAAAAAAGGAGCTTTAGAATTAGTTGTTGGAACTCATCTATATCCTGATTTAATTGGTAATACAAGAGCCTACACTAGACAACAATTTAGGTGTTCAAAATGTAATGAAAAATTTAGGAGATTGCCATTATATAGTAATATGAAATGTCCAACTTGTAAAACAGGAAATATTATTTTAACTATTTCTGAAGGCTCCGTAATTAAATATTTACATATTGCAAAAGAATTAGTTTACAATAAAGAACTATCTAATTATACTCAACAAAGATTACAAATATTAGAAAATGAAATCAATAGTGTTTTTAACAAAGAAAAAACTAAACAAAAAAGTATTGGTGATTTTTTCTAAATTTTTTTCTTTTTATTTCTTATTTTTTAATTCTTTCATTAGCTTTTCAAATAAAGGTAATGATTTTTCTATGGTAACATCATCGGTGCAAAATGCCAATCTAAAATAACCCGGACAACCAAAACCAGTCCCAGGAGTTACTAATAACTGTTCTTTTGCTGCCAATTCACAAAACTCCAAATCATTTATTGGACTCGCAACAAATAAATAAAATGCCCCCTGCGGAACAAAAACAGAATAACCTAATTTTGTTAACCCATTAATTAAAAAATCTCTTTTCTTTTGATAGATTTCTGCAATATTTTTTATTGGCAATAAATTATCACCAATTGTTTTTTGCATTAATGATGGTGCATTAACAAATCCTAAAACTCTAAATGAAACTACCAAGCTTTTTATTATTGATTCATCAATGTCTTTTGTACATGCCAAATAGCCTATTCTTTCTCCTGCCAAATTCAAAGATTTAGACCAGGAATAAACCATAAAAGAATAGGGATATATTGAACATATTGAATGATATTTTAAATCATCAAAAATAATATCTCTATAGGGCTCATCTGATATGATATAAATTTTATTTTCTTGTTTCAATAATAAATCACTTAATTTTTGTAAATCTTCTTTTGAATATATTTTTCCTGTTGGATTATTTGGTGAATTCAAAATTATTGCTTTTGTTTTATTTGTTATTTTATTTTGCAATTCATTAAAGTCTATTGAAAAGTCTTCTTTTGTTTTGCAAAAAATAGCTTTGCCACAAAAATTTTCAATATAAAAAACATATTCCATAAAATAGGGCGAAAAAATAATTACTTCGTCATCCTGCGAAATCATCGTTCGTAATACAACATTTATTGCAGCTCCAGCACCAGAAGTCATAATAATTCTATCAAAACTAGTATCAATTAATTTATTCTCATTTAAATAATTAGCAACTTTTTTTCTAACTTCTTCGTAGCCTGCATTTGACATGTATCTATGAATGCCTTTTTCTGCACTATATTTTTGCATAGCTTCAATTAGTTTTTGTGGAGGCTCTAAAATTGGATTTCCCAAAGAAAAATCGCAAACTTCTTTACCTTCTGATTTTAGTTTAACACCTACTTCAAAAATCTTTCTAACCCAACTACCAGAATTTATATCTTTGTCAATACGTGCATTGATCATCAAATTACCACTAAGAATATAGTATGAATTGAATTTAAAAATACTTTTGGTCAAAAAAAATAGAAAAACCCTTATAAACCTTATCCAGCCAATATTATATACAATTTGTGACAAATTCGTATTTTTGATATGCCTTTTGTAAAGGTTAACGCGATAGTAGTATAGTGGTAATATTGAAGCTTGCCAAGTTTCAGACCCGGGTTCGAATCCCGGCTTTCGCATACTATCTTTTCTTTTTTTTTAAAAAAAAAGAAACCTTAAGTTTACTAAAGAAAGAAAATAATTTTTATCAAAAGTATATTATTGTACTACCTCGTGTAGTACCAAGCGTAAACCGATCGAACGGTTTTTGCAGGGGTTCCAGAGTGGTCAAATGGGCGGGACTCAAAATCCCGTGGTTCAGGCCTTCGAGAGTTCGAGCCTCTCCCCCTGCATTAATTTAATTAATTTCAAAAACCATTAATTTATTCTTTCTTCTAATCGTTTTACTTTTTCTCTTATTTCCATCAAAGCATCAAAAATATCTTGATGTGTTGGTTCATCTTCTGGTCTTGGAGATAATCTTTCTCTTCGCAAATTATTTTCAAATCTACAATCCTCTCTAAATGGCATAGTATCAACTCCTACATTTCTAATTTTCTATATTATTCTAAAGGAATCAAACACTTTAAAAAGCTTTCTAGTTTTCTATATTTATCGAAAGGTGAAACTATGCAAGGTATGAATGCTTGGAAAGCATTATCAAGTAGTATAAGACAAGAAATTTTAATATTTTTAAAAGATGGAGAAAAATATTTAAGTGAGATTGCAGACCATTTAAATAAAACTCCCCAAACAATAGATTTTCACATGTCTATGTTACAAGAATTAGGTATTGTAAAAAGTTTGGAAAGAGACGGAAAAAGATATTATATTTTAGTAGATCCGGAAATATTAAAATCATTTGGACCTTTGGGACCTAGATTAGGTTTACACAGTCATAAACCACCACATGAGATTGTTTTAGATATTCAAGATGAATTAAATAGCCGCATGGATATTATTGAAAAAAAATTAGATTTAATATTAAAGGAAATGAAGAATAAAAAATAATTATTTTCCACCCAGGAAAACTTTACCTAATCTTTTATCTTTTAGTAAATCTTTACTTTTACCAAATAACCTTACTTGACCAGATTCCATAACAACAGTTTTATCGGTGTATTCCATTGCTTTTTTTGCCTGTTGTTCAACCATTAAAACTAATGTTCCTTTTCTCGATATTTCTTTTATTTTTGCAAATAATTCTTGCGTTAATTTGGGGCTCAAACCTAAAGATGGTTCATCTAATAATAATAATTTTGGCTGTAACATTAATGCTCGTCCTATTGCTAACATTTGTTGTTGCCCTCCTGAAAGCGCAAATGCTAATTTATGCCTAAATTTATGTAATTCTGGAAAGAAGTCATAAACTGTTTGTAGATTTTCTTGAATTGTCTTTTTATCTTTTATGTGATAATTTCCCAATAATAAATTTTGTTCAATGTTTAAATCTGAAAAATTTATTCGTCCTTGTGGAACATAGGCAATACCTTGTAAAATTAATTCATGAACTTTTAATTCTACTAATTCTTTTCCAAAAAAAGTTATTTTTGAACCTTGATAAACTTTTGCGATATTAAATATAGATTTCAATATTGTTGTTTTTCCAGAACCGTTGGGTCCCACAACAGAAATAAATTCACTATTTTTAAATTCAAGATTTACATCCTTTAATACATGTAATTCTTCATAGCCCGAATTTAAATTTTTTATAAATAACATATTAATTCCTTTACTATTTTCCTTTATTTACCTGTGCTCTTAATTTATCAGCTTCTCTTCTAATATCTCTCCATTGTTTAACAAATGACTTCACACCATCAGATAATTTACCCCAGTTTTGTGTCATTGCATCATCTATGGCTTGTTCTGTAGCAGTTCTAGATAATAAACTCCAAATAGCACTTGAAAATTTATCTTTAGGATGTTCTAAAAACACTCTTAATAAAAAATCAAAACTACTTGGGCCATATTCTGTCAATGATTGAAAACATCTTTCTCTAACTACAGGATGTTCATCGTTCCAACCTATTTCGCTCAATGTTTTTTTTGCAATTTCTGATTTTGCTTTTCCCAATGCACTTGCACAATAGGATCTTACAACAAATGATTCTTTAGGATTTTTTAAAATTCTAATCACAACTGGTATTGCCCCCACATCTCCATAAATGAATATTTGTTTTAATAAAATTATTCTATCAGATTCTTTTCTTGCTTTAACTAATTCTTTACCCAAAGGAGAAATATCTATTCTTGTTTCATCTGTAACTGATCTTTTAGAAGGTACTCTATCTGATTTTCTTACACCTGGTTTTTTTAATGGTTTTAATGTTGATCTTTTAGCAGCCATAAATATCACCCTAATTTCACAAATTTACCATTTATAATTTCTTTTATTACTATTGGTTTCAAAGCGTCACCATTGGGATCTATTGTTATATTTCCTGATGCTCCGTTGTAATCTTTTATTTTATATAGTTCGTCTTTAATACAATAGGAATTTCCATCTTTGCAGGTATTTGAAATTATATTTCCCAATATTTTTATATTGTCATAGCCTTGTGCAGAATACATACTAGGATTTTTACTATATTTTGCAGTATATTTTGCCCAAAATTCTGGTGCAGTATTTTGATCGAAATCCGTTCCAGAAAAAATGTTTCCTTCTAATAAGCTTCCTAAAATCTTTTGAAAATCTGAATCTACCGTAGTAATATCTTCTGTAACTATTCTTGCATTAATATCTTCTGCTCTTAATTCTTTTATTATTTCTGCAGATTGTGGCATATGTGATCCCACAAAAATTAATTGAACATTTTCATCTTTTATTTTATCAACTATTGTTTTAAAATCCATATCATTTAAACTAAATGGGTTTCTTGATAAAACAATTTTATTTGCATCTTCAAAAACTTTTACCAGTGTTTTTTCACACAAAACCCAGGTTTCATTTGAGTTGTCATAAATTGTTGAAATATTATTATAATCTTTAATTAAATATTTTCCTAGCTCTTCAACTTTTTGTGTTGCCAATGCATGATTTCTAAATATAAAATCTCCTGCAGTAGTTATTTTAGGATCTCCTGAACCCGGATTAAATATAATTACTTTATCATGTTCTGCCAAAGGTGCAATTGCCAAAGTACTAGAAGAATACACAGCACCAATTATTGTTTTAACGCCATCCATATCAACTAATTTTCTATAGGCAACAACCGCTTTTGCTTGATCATAACCATCATCTTCAAAAATAACTTGAATGATATTTTTATCTTTATTTACTTCATCCAAACCTAAATAAACACCCTGTCTAACGTCATCACCAATACTTACTGCTTTACCAGTTGCTTGTACTATCAAACCAACTTTAACGACATTATTATCCTGTTTTACGCAACCACTAAAAATCATTGTAATTGCTAAAATTAATATTAATACAATACCAATATATTTCGTAACTAATCCCTCACAATATTTACTATACCTTGGGTTGCATCTACTTCAACCATCATTCCATTAGTTAATTTTTTAGTTGCATCTAGTGTTCCTACAATACACGGTTTGTTTAATTCTCTTGCAATTATTGCAGCATGAGTTAATATTCCACCTTGATCTGTTACTATTGCAGCTGCTTTTTGCATTAAAGGAACATAATCAGGAGAAGTCATTTCACAAACTAAAATATCACCATTATTAAATTCAACAGTATTAATATCTTCAACCGTTACAATAACAACTTTACCTTTTACTTTTCCCATACAACCTGTTTGACCAGATATCTTATTATTTTCTTTTTTATGAACATTAACTAAATAATTTTCAAATAGGCTTTCCAATGCTCTACTATAATCAACAAACCAAACACCATATTCTTTTGTGCTGGTTGTTTCAAAATAACCTTTAATATAATTATTTACAAAAGTAGTGTGTAATTTGTTTTCTAATTGTTTTCTTTTTGCTTCATTATCTACTTTAATTGAATTTGTTAATTCTTTTAAATGATTTAATGCGTCTTTATTTTCATCACTTAAATTCCATGCTTTAAAATCATAGCTAAATGTTATTGGCATTCCTTCATCATAGTATCCTTGAGTTACTTGTGCATGAACCCCGCTTTGTATTACCCCAAATATTCCCTTTGCATTAATAACAAATATTGTTGACCATTCATAGTTATCTGCATGAGGTACAAATTGTGCTCTGTAATCTTTTGGATTTATTTTTTGTTCTTTAAACCAATTCATTGCGTCTTTTTTTGTGTGCCCTCTCATTCTTAATTTTGGTAATTCTGGGTTTATAGGAATTAATCTTAATGCACACAATTCATTTCCATGTACTTCTAAATATTTTTTTAAGTTATCAGAATATTCTGCCAATTCTATTGCAGGAAATTCATCTGGTTTATCAAAACCAATTCCAATGATTTTACTAATTTCTGCTAATCTTTCTCTTTTATCATTATCTTCTTCTCTTATTTCTTTAGTCTTAACATG
>CAIWXP010000047.1 GCA_903916665.1 Candidatus Iainarchaeum sp.
AAAAATAATCTTGGTCAAATAATAATTGGTTCTATTTTAACAATTATAAAAATGTTTGTAGGTGTATTAAAAGTATATTTATTATTTTTATTCTTTGGTTTGGAAGTTAGTTTCTGGGTTTGTTTTGGTATTTGGAGCATTGCATTCTTTGTTGCCAATGCATCTTCTTTACCGGGCGGATTAGGTGCTTTTGAATTATCTTTTGTTTATCTATCAAAGAGTGTAGGAATTCCAGAAGCTTTGGCATTGAATGTTGCAATTATGGAAAGAATATTTGCAATTTGGCTGTGGGCTTTATTTTCGGGAATATATTTGTTTATTAAACATGTTAATCTATTTAAAATTCATGATTATTTTGTTACGGGAATATCCAATATTATTGAAGAATTGGATAAGTTGAGTAAGCCGGCAAGAAAAATAGTTAAGAAAATATCTAAAGATATAAAATTAAAGACAAAACAAAATTTAATAACTAAACGTAAAAGGTGAACCTATGTCTGATGATGATTATGACGCAACCGTTGAAACTACTGATTTTGAAGTAGATTGTGATGCAACTGTTGATACTACCGATTCAAATAACAATGATGAATAGATTTTAAACTTAACTATACATTTTTAATATATGACATCATTATCAAAGACTTTCTTTATTAAAACCTATGGGTGTGCATCCAATTTAGCTGATTCTGGTTTTGTTAAACAAATATTAATTAACAATGGTTTTAAAGAAACAGAAAAGAAAGTAGCAAATTATATTTTAATAAATACCTGTACTGTTAAAGGTCCTACAGTAAATAAGATAAAAGATTATATTTGGGAGATTAAAATACCCAAAGAAAGAATTATTATTTTAGGCTGTTTGCCCAGTGATAAAAAAACCATAGAAGAATTTGAGAATTATTCTATAGTTAATTCCTATAATATTGATTCTATATTAAATGTTATTTTAGATATTGAAAAAAACCAAAAACCAGTTCATCTTTTAGAACCAAAGTTTTTAGATAAAACTGTTTTTAGCTATGACACAAAGAATATCGCGATAGTACAACCGCTTATAGGTTGTTTGGGACAATGTACTTTTTGTAAAACAAAATTAGCAAAACCACTATATCAAAGTTATCCTTTAGATAAAATAATTAAAAGAATTGATTATTATATAAAAAAAGGAGTCAAAGAAATTTGGATTAGTTCAGAAGATAATGCGGCCTATGGCAAGGATATTGGTTTAACCTATATTGATTTATTATTAGCAATAGAAAAACAATTTAAAGGTAAAGCAATGTTTAGATTTGGCATGAGTAATCCTTGGTTAATAAAAACAAATTTAAATGAATTAATTTTGTTTTTTAAAAAAACAAAGGCATTTTATAGGTTTTTACACATTCCAATTCAAAGCGCATCTTCTGAAGTATTAAAAAATATGGCTAGACCCTATAATGAAAAACAATTGGCAAAAATCTTTTTAGAATTAAGAAAGAATTTTTCCTTTCAAGAATTAACAATTGCAACAGATTCAATTGTTGGGTTTCCGTTAGAATCAAAAGAAGATTTTAATAAAACTGTTGAGTTTTCAAAAAATCATGATATTTTAATAAACAATGTTTCTCAATTTTGGGCAATGGATTTTACAAAAGCAAAAAAAATGAAACAATTGCCATCAGAAATTAAGAAAGAAAGATCGGCAATATTAAGTAATATAGTTAGACTGGACGCAAAACGTTTATTAAAAACCTATGTTGGCAAAGATATAGAAATATATTTTGATGATGTGGATAAAGAAGGAAATTATTTGGGAAGAACTAAAAATTATATTTCAGTTATATTTAAAAAACCTAAAATAAAACCAATTCTAGGAATATGGAGAAATCACAAAATTAAAGATATTGCAGGATTTCATTTATTAGTTTAATTTGCAGATATTGGACCAATAAATTTTGAATTTCCCAATATATAATTTATATCGGCATTATAATTAGCATAGTTTATTGTATATTTTGAATAGGCAATAATGTTTGTATCAATATTATATAGTGATAATACATTTTCATCAATTACCAGTGTTCCATTAATTGAATTGTTTTTACAAATATCTATTGTTAAAAGATCTGATCCATAGGCCGCAGTAAATTTATTTACGCCGCAGGTTTGGCTAGAATTTATATAGCCAGAATGACTATAGCTATTATTATAATCAGAATAGTCTAATGTAACATAGGTTCCTGAAGCACCAAAAGTCCAAGGCGTTAGAGTATTACTATAGGAATTTGCAACAATTTTTATATAATAATTTAAATCACTTTTTGGAATGACTTTTACTGTTGTATTATTATAGTCAAATTCAAAATTACCATCATTAAAGCAAATATTAGTTTTACCAAGTATAATTTTTGAGAAATCTACTTTTAAATCACCACCAATTAAATTATCAAAAGTAGTGTTATAGAAAGATTGTAAATTTTGTAAATTG
>CAIWXP010000048.1 GCA_903916665.1 Candidatus Iainarchaeum sp.
GAGTAGATTCTTCATTGATTGCAAATATTGCGCAAAAATATAATGACAATATTGAGTTTTATAATATTTCAACAAAAGCAATTACTTTGGATAAAGGTTTTGCTCAAAAGTTACAATATACTTTAAATCATAAAATAAATTATTTAACAATAACAGACGAAAATGCAATTAAAGCTATACCTCATGTAGTAAAAATAATTGAAACTGCCGATCCCGTTAAAGTTGCAATTGCGTTGCCATTTTATTTTTTGGCAAAACAAATTCACAAAGATGGAATTAAAGTTGTTTTAATAGGCAATGGTGCAGATTCATTATTTTGTGGATTTTCAAGATTTATTTTTGGATATAGTCCAACAAAAGATACAATATCAAGATTAAGAAAATTATATGATACGGATTGTTATAGGGACGATACAATTTTTATGCATTTTGGAATTGAAGCTAGATTTCCATATTTAGATAAAGCTTTGGCAGAGTATGTTATTAATTTGCCAGACGATTATAAATTAGATAAAGATAGAAAGAAAATTATTTTGAGAGATATTGCATCAAAATATATGCTAAAAGAATTATCTGAGCGCCCTAAAAAAGCAATACAATATGGTTCGGGGTTTGATAAATTATTAACAAAATATCAAAAGCAAACAAATTCAAAATCAAGAGGATCTAAATTAAGTGAAACAATAAATGAGAATGAAAAATTAGCTTGTTTATTTTCTGGTGGAAAAGATTCTGTGTTGGCATTATATTTAATGCATTCAATGAATTACAAAGTTCCTTGCTTGATTACAATAGAATCAAAAAATAAAGATTCTTACATGTATCACACTCCAACAATTGATTTGGTAAATTTACAAAGTAAAGCATTAGGAATACCATTAATAAAATTAAAAACTTTAGGAAAAAAAGAAGAAGAATTATCAGTATTAAAAAAGGCATTGTTAATTGCAAAGAAAGAATATCATGTTAATGGAGTTATAACTGGTGCAATATTTTCCAACTATCAAAGAGACAGAATAGAATCGATATGTGATTATTTAGGATTAAAAGTATTTTCTCCTCTATGGCATAAACTACAATATGATGAAGTACGAGAATTAATTTCTTTAGATATTAAAGCAATAATAACAAAAATTGCAGCCTATGGTCTACACAGTGACTTTTTGGGAAAAGTTATAGATAAAAAAACATTGGAAGAGTTAAAAAAATTAGAAGACCAAATAGGATTTAATTGTGCGGGCGAAGGTGGAGAGTATGAATCCTTTGTTGTAGATTGTCCTTTGTTCAAAGAAAAAATAGAAATAGTAAAATCAACAGTAAAAATGCAAAATGAATTTACTGGAGAATTAATAATAGAGAAAGCAAAGTTAGTAAAGAAGTGAGAGCATGTCAGATTTTTATGAAGTTTATTTACCAAGAGAAGATACCTATTTAGTAGAATCAATCTTGAAGAACAGAGACTTAAAAGGAAAGAAAGTTTTAGAAGTTGGTTGTGGTTCTGGATATCTGTCTATATTTTGTGCAAAGCACAAAGCTATTGTTACTGCTATTGATATTAATAATAAAGCAATAACCTATTCAAAGAGACAGGCAGAAAAGGAAAAAGTTAATATTGATTTTTTACAGAGCAATATGTTTGAATCATTGGATCCCAAAGAAAAGTTTGATTTAATATTTTTTAATCCTCCTTATTTAGTTTCGGATAATTTAGATTTTCTTGCGCTAGATGGTGGAAAAGAAGGTAGAGAGATTATTGATAAATTTTTAAAAGGATTTGATAAACATTTAGAGCCCAATGGATTTGTTTTACTTTTGCACACAGATTATAATGATTTGAATAAAACAAAAGAAATATTAAGTAAGAAAGGCTTCAGTTTTAAAATATTATCTCAAGAGCGATTATTTTTTGAAGAATTAAATATTCTTGAAATTAAACGAATTTAATTTCCAAAATACTTCAAAGTTAATTTAATCCATCATCTAATAATTTTGACATTACCTGTTTTCCTAAATCATTTGGATGAACACCATCACTGCTTGGAAAGTAACTTGCATTTACAGTATCGCCATTATAAAATGCACTTGAAGTATCAATAACAATATCAATACTACCATTACTTTTTGATTTAATCCATGCATTGGATACTTTCATTTTAGTATTATGATTTAATAATGTAGTTGTAGGAATGGTTGTCAAAACAACAATTTTTTCAACACCCTTATCTTTTAAAAAGGAAATAACATTTGATATTCTATTTTCTAATTCTTCAGGCGATACCAATCCTAAATCATTAACTCCAAAATGAATTACTGCTGTTTTATAATCAGAAAAATTTCCTGTAAATCCTTTGTTGCTTGTGCTACATTGTGTTTTTCCTTTATATAATCCACAGGTTTCATCTGCAGTTAATGTACAATTAGAATTTAAATATTTTAATATATTTGTACCTTGTCCGCCACCAACTGCACACTTTGCAGAATTAGAATAACTGTTAGAATATTTATACCATTCTGCAACAGTTATTGAATCACCAACAAAAAGTGTTGATGATTCATTTGTTGATGCAGTTTCAGCTAGGCTTTTTTTTTTGAAAAAATACCAAATGATGTATCAGCTAATTTAAAATATCTTGCACTTCCACTAAAATCATAGTACAAATATTTATCCTGAGAATAAACTATTTTTTCACATAATTTTATTTTTCCAGTACCATCTAATAATGTTAATGTTGTACCTGTTTTTTGTAAAGTATAGTTTGGTGCTCCACCAGCTACTCTTACACCATAGGATTTATTTAATGCAACCTGTGATAAATCAGTTGCAGTCATATCTACAACATCACAATTTTTTGGAGCAGCAGTTGTTGCAGTTGGGATAACTGCTATTTTTGGAGTGTCCCATAAATTAGTAATAACAACATCTTCTTTTGGAGCTGCAAGTGCATATTCTCCCTGTTTTTCTAAAGTTAATCCCAAATAGGTTTGTACTACTGGTAAATAATCTTTATTCAAACATTGCAAAACAGAATCATAGTTGTGTCCAGCCTCTTTTGCAGCTAATAAATAATCTCCTAAAGCATCTAATTTCAAACTATTTGCATTAAAATCTTCCCATTTAGTTAAGCCTATAGATTTAGAATTGGTTGTCCAATTACCTAACCATTCTGGAGGACAATTTACTTTTGCAATTGGTGCTTGTTGATTTGTACATTCACCTAATTTTAATTCTTTATTAAAAATATCTTTATACATTGTTGCAAAGAATATTTGCCAATAACAATTTGGTAATATTTTTTTCTCTACAGTTGTTGGTGTTGTTGCAGTTTGTGTTCCTGTTGATCCAGTTCCTGGTGTGTTTGTCGTTCCTGCACCTGTACTTCCTTTTCCTGTATTTCCAGTTGTATTTCCACCTTTTGCACCAGATCTAGAATTATCTTCAGTTCCTGTATTTCCTGTGGCTACAGGTTGGGAATCACCAGGTATTGTTGTTCTAAAAGCAGGTTTAATTAACATATCTTTATTTTGTTTTGGATTCATAAAACTACCAATTATAACTGTTTGACCGTATACTATAACAGCAGGTTTTTTTGTAATATTTATTAATCCATTTCCTAAATCACTTCTTGTTGTACCATTATTTAATACCCAATAACCTAGGTTACCATCTGCAGATCCATTTAATGCAATTTGAATATCACAATAATTTAATCCATTATTTGTTATACAATTTTGTTTTAATGCATATAATGTAATAGAAGTTCCAAAACTTTTTTCTTTTAAAATACAACCAGTTGAAGTTAATGTTGCACCATCTGAACAAACAGGCATGCCGCTAACATTTGATCCTATTTTTTGTAACCAACTAGCAACAGGAGTAATTTTTAAATAAAGATTATCTGCACCAATTCCTGCAGGAGTACCCATATCTGTTGAGGATATTTCTAAAGCAGGAACATTATCAATATAAACAAGTGAATTATCATTTTTGCTTGAAGTATCATAATCAATACCTGCTGCGCCTTCTCCCTTTAAATTGCCTGCGTTATCATTAATTGTCCAATAAACTTTTGCATTGGTCCATCTAACAAAATGAAGTATAGTTTCAGAAATATAAAAACTAAGTTTGTAACCATTTGGTAAAGTAATATTATTAAAACTTGCAGATTTTCCAGTATACGGAATATCAGTACCATCAATAGTATTTGTATTACCTGTTGTTATAACACTCCAACAACCTTCTGCAGGTAAAGTACTATTAATATAACTTCTACAATTTTGTACACCAAAAGTAGATGCTAGCAAAACCATTAAAAAACCAAACAAAAATAGAAACTTTAATTTACCATCAAAAACCACAAAATCATCTCCAAAAATATTATTGCAATAATATATTTTCTCGAAACCATTAGAAGCTTAATCTATAAGC
>CAIWXP010000049.1 GCA_903916665.1 Candidatus Iainarchaeum sp.
ACCTCCCGGAACCGTCAATTCCTGTTCTTCGCTGTCGGCTGTCAGAAGCAGCCCTGTGTTTAAGTTGAAGTGTAGCATGGCATCTGTTAAACCTTTTATTTCGCGTTCTTTGTTGTCGTCGGTTAACTGACAACAAAGATATTCATTACAAATGAACATCTTTAATATTATTTATTCATTTGCAATGAACATTTTGACTTATTAATATTCATCCTCAATGAAAATGACAATATAAAAGAAACAAAAAAAGCCTGTAAAAATTTACAAGCTTTTTTTATTTTATAAACGTTTATTATTGAATAACCAGTTTCCTTGATGAATTTGTCTCTTCGTTAAATATCCTTACCATATAAACGCCTTTAGCCAGATGTGAAAGGTCAATACGGGCAGTAGCATTTCCAGTAATTTTATCAGCATATATGAGCTGCCCCAGTAATGAGTAAATAGCAATATCTGCGGGTTTATTAATCCCGGTTACTGAGAAGTTTGTTATTCCTGTTGAGGGGTTAGGAACAAGGCTTACACTTATATTACTATTATTTTCATTAATGCCGACACAAGTTGTAAAGGTAACGCTGATAGTATCGGAGGCAGTACATGCCCCTTTAGTAACACTAACAGCATATAAAAATGTTCCAACACCAACACTTGCCCCATTAATAGTAACTGACGGTGTTGTTTGTCCGCCAGACCACAAATAAGAATCATAACCGGCGCCGGCATTAAGTACAATTGAACTGGTTACACATAAAGTAGTATCATGACCGAGATAAATATCATTAAATTTGGTAACAGCAACATCATCAGTAGCGGTACAACCCAATGCGTCGGTTACTGAAACTGTGTAGGTCGTGTTTGCAATAGGAGAAGCAACGAATGCGGCATTCGTATTCCCTCCCGGGGTCCAAAGATAAGAACTCATACCAGGAGTTGCAGAGATAAGGACGGTACCTCCGGGACAAAAAATTGCAGGGTTAGCTGAAGCATTCGGTGCAGGAGCCGGATTTATTGTAACAATTACACTTTGTGAGGCAGAACAGCCATTAGAGCCTGTAACGGTAACTGTATAAGTTGTGATGACAGTAGGTGTTACCGTTAAATTAGGCAAAGACCCCAGGGGGTGCCCGCTCCACTGATATGAAATGCCATTGGATGCCGATAGTACTGATGAGCTTCCCAGGCAAACTGCTGCAGGCGTAGCTGTTGCATTTGGGACAGGAGAAGGTGTGATTGTAATGCTTGTTAACATTGAATCAAGGTTATCGCAAGATCCGCCAAATACATAAAGTTTAACAGGATATGTTCCTGCACTAGCGTAAGTTACTACAGGCACCAAAGCAGAAGATGTAGAGGGTGTAGCACCGGCCAGAACCCAATAAACAGAATTCTGTACAGAAGCAGAAGCATTTAATGTTACAGGAGACCCCGCACAAGTATTGGTTGCAGATTGCGTAAAGGAAGCATGGGCAAAAACATTTGTCATCACCGGAAATATAGCAAGAGAGATATTCAGCCCCCACGAACTGGCATTAGTATAACTATACCAATTATTATCTGTCTGCATTTCCCATGTAGCAGTAGGTGAAGTTTCAGGATCTACATTACTCTGGATGCTAAGCGTATCATGAGATGTTGTCCAGTCTAATCCGCTCATGTCAATACCCATAAAAAAGGCTGCTCCTGATACAAGCACAGGACTAGCAAAGTGAACGTCAGTAAAATAATTACCATTTACATCGGTCATTAATTTCTGCATAGTGACTGTTTGTGAAGCGAGCACCGTGCCGGGATTACCACTGACGACATTCCAAATCTTTACTGTGACGGTTTTTGAAGGGGTAGTTGAATACGCTTTTGCCAAAGCTATCATGCCGCCAAGAACATATGTGTTGGCGCCCGTATTCGGGAAATAAGCAGCTTTGACTTTATCACCATAGGTATTTACACCATTTACAAAGCCTGAAGAAAATTGTGGGGTTGCCGTAACTGAATAGCTTGTAACCGTCCACGTGTTTTTATAAGCGTTCAAATTCAGCGTATCGCATGCCGATTTTGAAGAATTCTTTTTGGCAAATAATGCAGTATTTGAGGGTGCTGATTTACCCTGAAAATCGCGTGCTGCTGAAACCGATTTTGCTGGTTTGGCTTTAATTTTATTTTGTGCATTGGCCGCAGTGCCGATTGAAAAGAAAACAACGGTGAAGGTTAATGCAATGCAAAGTAATTTTGTTTTCATGTAATACTGTTTTAGTAAATAATAAGATTGTGGCTTGAATTAACGACACAAATCTACAAAACTTTTATTAAACAAGATAAAATGTTTATTGATTTTATTTTGTTCTAAAAACAATAGCTATAAAAACAAAAAAAGCCTGCAGAATTTCTACAGGCTTTCAAATGCTCTTTTAAATGTTGATTATTGAATAACCAGTTTTCTTAATGAATTTGTTTCTTCATTAAATATTCTTACCATATAAACGCCCTTAGGCAGATGCGATAGGTCTATACGGGTTGTTGTGTTACCGTTAATTTTATCAGCATACATAAGCTGTCCAAGCAATGAGTAAATGTAATGGATTATTAAGTAATAAGTTTGTAGATTTTTATGCCATTTATGAAAATAAACTTTATGATGGTAATAAATTATTTAAATTAGATGATTCAAAAGATAGTTTGGTTTTAAGAAATGATCAATTAAAAGGAGTACAGTTAATAGTAATTAAATCATTAGAAGAAGAATCTAATTCTGGTTGTAATGGTAATTGGCAAAACTATTCTCTAAATAGTATGCAAGATGTTATTGATAATTTTAATACTAAAAACATATTATATTTGACTATTCCTGAAGATGGCGAGAATCCAATGTTTGTATATATTTGGGATCACAATGCGTTGATACATAACCCTTACACTTGTAGCTAATTATTAACTCATTTAGTTACCTTTATAAATCTTCATAGCTATATTTTATCACATATTAATTATATTATATAGTTAGGATAGGGGATAATTATGGCTATTGATCAAGAATTACAAAACTCAGATATAGGGGAGTTACAAAGTGAAATTAAAGCAACAAAGGGATTTCCTTGGAAACCAATAATAATAGTTGCATCTATTCTAATTGTTTTAATAGCAGGATTATTAACCTATTTATTTGTGTTACCACATAACGCAGATGTAACATTTTCATTTTTCTTAAACGATTCCCCTGTTGCAGAAAATCTAAATGTTCAATTGTCCTACGGTAGTACTGTTTTAGATTTAAACAGTGATAAAAATATATTATTAGTAAGCTTACCTAAAAATGTTGATGTTAAGCTAAATATTACAACAACAGGTTATCAAATAACAAAAAATTATTATACTGATTCTGATTTATTTAAAGTAAATATAATCAAACCAGTTAATGTTGAAGAGGTTGCAAAATTACAAGGTCCGACTCAAGAAATTGTTAATTTTAAAATTTATAAATATCCTACAACAACTATATTATACTCAAGTCCTATATTATTAAATTTAAGTTGTTCTAGTTCTGGAAAATCAGATCAAATAACAGTTAATGGTTCACAAAGTTACACTAAACCAGATAACTGTGGTTCTTTAGTAGTAACAGGAAATCCAGATGGATTTAAAGCAGTAAACCAAAGATGTGGAGATAGTTGTCAAATAATATTATATGACGATGTTCAAGTAACCCCTCAACAAGTTGTTGACGTATCTAAAAATAATTTAGTTATAAAAACGATTACTAAATTTGATAATACTGTAATTCCCGATGTAAATGTTGTTTTAAGTCAAAATAGTTCTTTTTTGTCAGAAGGAATAACAGATGAAAATGGATATTTAGAATTTATTGATTTGCCTTTAGGAGACTATGCTATAAATGCATCGATAAAATTGAAAAATAAAATATATTCATTAGCAGATGATGTTAATATTTATTTAGATAGTAATTCAATAACAAAAGTGTTATTATTTAATATTGGAAAAGGTGGCTCAGGTAATGATTGGGTTTCTGCAAATGATTCTCAAAATAGTACTTTATCATTAACTATAAAAACATTTGATGGTAATGATTGTAATGTTGGCATAGATATTTTTGATGTTAATGGAAAAACAATCACTGATCCTCAAGGAGTGTTAATTAACGCAAATGAGAAACAAGAATTTGATTTTGGCTCAGAAAATGGAAATTATTTTATAGATGCAATACCTATAGATAATTGTCAATTTAAATATCTTCCAATATATAATTATCCTTTTGATTTTGCAAAAACTAAAGATATAAGTTTAACTTTACAAGATTTTAATAAATTACAATATTTCATATTGAATGTTCAACCTACAATTTTTGGAGAAAATAAAACAGGAATTAATGTTTCAATTTCAGATGTAAATTATATTAAGAATATAATATTGTCTGGATTAGTAACTCAAGATCCAAGCGAATTATATTTTGTTTTAAAGAATGATATAAATTATTATGTAACTGCAAATTTAGTTAATGCATTAGGTACAAATGATTACAATGGAAGTACATATTATGAATATATTAAAAATAAAACTATAACTGCAAAAAAAGATGATTCAAATTATTATACTGATAGGATAAACTTACCTTTACAATATGTTGGTGCAAACATTGATTTAAACTTAAATGTTTTGTTTGAAAACGAACAAACACACGAATTTAAAGTTTATGCACAATACAATAATTTAACAGTAGAATTTGACGGCAATAATAGTTTAGCGCAATTAAAAGTGCCAAAAGATACAATGATTAATTTAATAATAGATTATAATATAGTAACTTCACAATATCCTCTTGTTTTTGTAGCTCCAGGTACAGATCTTAAAACAATTACAAATAATCCAATTGAAGTAACAAATCAATTTGTTTATTACTTTAATCCATTATCTTTTAGTAATTCAACAACAATAAATGCAAATATTGATCCAAGTATTAAAGAACCTAAAGCATTTAAGGATGAAGTATACAATGATTCTGCTTTAACAAATTCAGTTAAAGATAAGAATGTTTTAGCAAATAAAGATTATTATTTAGGATTTGATGTTGTATTGCAAAATATTACAAATTTTAATTGTTTAGACAGAATAAATAAAGGTGCAGCAGATCCGGGAAAGCAAGATAAATCAAAATGTAATGAAAAATTAAGTGCATTTTATGCAAAAGATGTATCTCCAAATGTATTTGATATTAAAAATATATCAAATGAAACAGTACAATCAACGGATGATAATTATTATTATGTTTTAAATAGTTTAGATAATACTATGGGCGAAACTGATATGACAACAAGAATTATGAGATATGTTGTTAAAATAACTCCAAATGAGTTATCTAGCGGTAAAACAGGTATATTCAATTATGGTGCATTGTTTAATGAAAATCAGAGTAGTAAAGATGTATCTATAGAACCAAACCTAAGCAAAGATAAAAATATTGAATTTTATGTTGATGGCAAAAAAGCATTAACTGACTTTCCGCCCTATGTGTTAAATGCTTTGGATAAAGGAATGGATATTTATTCAATGTCTTCAGAAATGTCAGCTCTTTTAAAATATACATTTACAAATTTTGTTGATGTAAATATTAATGGTCCTGAAAAACAAACTGGAGAAATATTTGTTTTGGCCAAAGGAAATTGTTATACAGTTAAAACTGCAAATTGGACTTCAAAAGTATCTAATTTACAAAATTGGGCAAATGATTTATATGTTGCAACATTTACAAAATTTTTTAGTTTAGATAAAGGAATTGTGGACAAAAATATTTTATCAGATGGTAAATTAGAATTAAGTATGGATTTGAATTTAAATTTATTAAAAACTATGAATTTACCAGACTCAATAGATGCTAAATTAGATTTGAACTTACAAGAAATTGCATGTTCAAAAATAAATGTAGGCACAACAACAGTAAGACCAAATACGGGATTTAGTAATTCTGATATTATAAATGAAGTAATAAAAAATAATAAAGTTAATACGACAGAAATTATAAAAGAAACAAAAGACTTAACAAGACAAATTAGACCTACAACCATTGATATGAGTAAGTTACCAATACCTCCAAGACCGGTAGAAAATACAGGTTTAACTTCAGATACAATGATAGATTCTAGAACTAATGTTTCTTCAAATACTGTTACAAATTCAATAATTAATGCAAATTGGAATGTTAGAACAAATATGATTGCAAATACAAATGTTATTAAAATTAATACTAGTTTTGTTAATACTAATTATAAATCTAGTCCTATTCAAAATAATCATTTAGATGCTCCTATTGAAAATAATTCTGCAATATACTTTGGTGCTGGCATTAGTGCAAGTACTGGTTATGAAGTAAGTGGTTCTATGTCAAACAGCAAATTATCTGTTGCAATTAATCCAAATGCAGATAATATTTCTGCAGGCAATAAAAATACTATAACTGATGCTACTGCAGTGCCGGCAGTTTCACAATATGTTAATATAACTGTGCCTGTAACTTTTATAATTCATGATAGTAGTAAACCAACTAAAGATTGTGTTATCATTAAATACAATAAAGAAACAAATGAATTGGGATTAAGCGTAGATACTGGAAAATGTGGTTTTGATACTAACTATTCGTATATATTGATGAATAACAATATTAAAACTACTGGAAAATTGTCTCACACCATAGACTTAAACTATGGAGATTATGATTTGAATATTTATTATTTGGTTAAAAACCAACCAAAGTTTTTAGAAAATAGTAAAAGTAGTGTAATGCCAGAAACAGCAGACTCTTCTTTTTTATATTCTCCAAGAGTTAGAATTCCTATAAAATATGGTAAAACTATTGATTGTAGTAAGTTATATTGTAGTTATGAACAATTACAAAACTATAATAAATTATCCATTAAATCAAATAATCCTCTTTTAATGGATGATAATTTTATTTCGGATTCTAGTGTAAGTAAAGAAAATAAAGAAACTGCATTAGTAGACAAAGATAATAGATCTTTAATTGCGGCAACAATAGATTTAACAAATAATTTGTTTTATCACATACCGTATAAGAGTGATTCTAGTTACTATGGTTTACCTGTAGGATCCTGCGCAACAGAATCAACAATCAATTATATTGGTTCAGATGAAATGTTAAATTGTGGTACTGGTGTTACTGCATTTAAAAATATTATTATTAATGATTTATCTTCAAAAAGATCATCAAATCTAAATACTGCTTTAATAGGAATAGTAAAAGATAATACTATAACTTTAGATTATTATTCTGCACCAGGATTAGCAGTTTATGATTGTAGTGTAAATATTGAAAGTTGTTTCAAAACTTTTGGCAAAGATAATGCCTATCTATATTATAGAAACAATATTTATTTTGCAAAAGA
>CAIWXP010000050.1 GCA_903916665.1 Candidatus Iainarchaeum sp.
AATAAAATCCATATAAAAATAAATTATCAATGTGTCTATGGCTACATAAATAATAGTTATTAGAATTGTTATTACTCCGTGTAAATTATACATGTCATTATGAATTAAACCATTTTTTACTGATTTTAAATTTTTGTAAATTAGCCATCCAAGGAAAACAAATAAAATTATTGCTAAAATCCAAGATAGTATGTCCATTGAAGATAAATAGCCCTAATGTTTATATATTTTGCTAAATATCTATTATATACCTTAAATCAAGGTAAACATAAGAACGGAGTGAAAAAAATGGAAGGAACTGTTAAGTTTTATAACTTTAAAAAAAGATTTGGTTTTATAGCTGGATCAGACGGTAAGGATTACTTTGTACACCAAACTGGTATTGAACCAAGAACTATCTTAAAAGAAGCAACTAAGGTTACTTTTGAAGTAGATGCTTCAGATGACAAAGGCCCTAAAGCAATTAAAGTAAAAGCAGAATAAAATTATTATGCTTATTCTTGAATTATAAAAGAGCTAAGAAATTAGCTTTTTTTCTTATTTTTTATTTATTTTTTCTAATATATAAATAGTATGCTTATAATATTTTTATGAGTAATTTTATTTTAGATTTCTTCTCAGGATTATTTGGTAGACAAACTACATCTGAAGATCTTCCTAAAACAGTATTGGTTATTTGCACCCATAATGAATATAAATATAATCAGCATGGTTATAGAAATTTAGTTAGAACTTTGGATTTAATTAAAGATACTGGTTTACCATTACATATTGTTGTTGTTGATGATGGTTCAAAAGATGGTACAAAAGATTATTTAGAAAGAAGAGTTAAATTGCAAAATAATTTAACAGTTGTATCATTGCCAGAAAATTTAGGCAAAGCAGATGCTTTTTTTATGGGATTAAGAAAAGCATATACCTTTGGTCCAGAATCTATTGTTACATTAGATGCAGATATGGTTACTATTCCTAGAAAATCATTGTTACAAATGATTTTGTTATCTAGTCAGAAAACAGGAGAAGGTAAATCATATATGTGTGTTGCAAATCAAGAAGAAAGATCAGAGTTACATTATAAAATTTTTTTACCTTCGGATCCTCAAATATCTGGTATGAGAGCATTTAGTCGTCAAGCAATATCAAAAATATTTTTTGCTCCTCATATTAATTCAATAAAAGGATTTTTTTTAGAACCATTTTTAGAGGATCTTTTTAAAGAAGAAAAAGAATTTTTAAGAAAAGTAAAATTCAGAACAGAATATCCTTATAAAACTGATGAAAGTAGGCGATCTCAAGAAACAGAAATTCCTAGATTTAGAAAATTATTAGAAGAAAGAAGAACACAAAGAGAATCAGGAAAACAGAGAATGCAAGAAATTCATAAGCCAGAATTTAAGCCTCGAAGAGAACCACCAAAATAATTTATTTTCTCAAATTTTTTAATAAGCTATCAATTGTTTTTTTGTATTTAATTTTTTTCATTGCTCTAGGATATTTAGGATTTAATCTATCATTAATCCAATGCTTGCTCCAGCCTTTTGTTGTTGTAATGAATTCTTTTGCAAAATCTTTTGATATTTCTAAACAACCTGTTAATATTACATCAATATATGATTGAATTAATGGATTTGCTTTTGATGCTTTGCTAGGATGATTTGCAACATAGGTATAAATATGGCCGTTAATTACTGTTTTTCGTTTTAAAAAAGTAATATTCTTTTTATCTAGTTTAATTCTTGAATAATCTGCTTCAAATTCTCTTTTATCAAATTCTTTTAATTCTTTTTTTGTTACTTCAAATATAACCCCATTACAAAAAGAATTATTGTTAGGGGTTGCTCCTAAAGCAGTTGCACCTAAATGCTTTACAACTAAAGACCAAGATCTTTCTATTCCTTTAATTCTAACAGAATATGCTTTGCCTGAGCTTGTTGTTTTATCCCTACTTGATTTGCATATTAAACTACCATAGCCAAAGATATATTGTGTCATAATATAATGAAATTAGAATAAATTAAAAATGTATGTAACTTATTTATCAAAAACAAATTACATATTTACATCATTTTTGCCAAAAGATTCATAAACTTTAAAACCAAATTTTTCGTATAATGGGATTTTTTCAATTGCACAACTTAAAGTAACTCTTCTTACATTATAACTTTTTTTTGCATATTTTTTTGCAAATTCCATAATTTGTCTAGCCATTCCTAAATTTCTAAATATATCACTTTCTGATTCTTCATCACCAACCCATAAATTATAAAAATGAGCTCTAGTGCCTGCAAAAAATAAATCTAAGTTAGCAATTACTTTTTCATTTTCATCTTTAATTACTAATTTCTTTTTATTGTAACCTTCATCAATAACATCTAAACTCTTTTTAAATCTTCTAATTAGCATTTTTCTAGCTTCTTTCAAAACCAATTCTCTTTCTGAATCGTTTAATGTTCTTGCCCCTGGTTTTAATGCTCTTGTTAATCGTCTTAATTCATTTGCCATAAATAAATATAGAAAGAGTTTTATAATTGTATTTGTTATTTATTTATGGTTATTGCCTATATTCACGGAAGATTTCAACCATTCCACAAAGGCCATTTAGCATTGTTATTATATGCATTAAACAAATATGACGAACTTTGGATAGGAATATCAAATCCATTGCGTGAATTGCCTCCTAATTTTATTTCCTTTGAAAATGATTTGAAAGCAAGTATTTTGAAAGCACGAGACCCAAAGAAAAATATATTTACTTATTTAGAACGAGAAGAAATGATTTTGAAATCCTTAGAATATGAAAATATAGATTTGAAAAGAGTTAAAGTATTACCTCATTTTGGTTACTATGATTCTAAGAATTGGCAAGACTTTTTACCTGAGAAAGAGAATTCGATTTTAGTTATACACCCTAAAGATTTGCATCATAAATTAAAATTAGATGTCTATGACAAATTAGGCTGGCGAATTGATGATGTGCCATTATTAGATCCAGGAGTTTCAGGAACTGATTTTCACAAAGAGTATCCTTTAGATGATTGGCAACAATATGTTCCTAAAGGCACAATAGAAGTATTAGAAAAGATATTGTTAAACAAAAAATAGATTAATTAAATTTCAATAAATTGTCCAGTTTTCATATTTCGTTTACATTTGTCCCATCGGATAACTCTACCGTGCATTGCAATATACACACCTTTATCTAAAATGTTTAATGCACCTATTGCCATTCCTATGTTTATTGATGCATCAGAATTAGTAAATCTTTCCGGTCGCATTGCACCAGTTATAATAATTGCCTTATCTTTTATTGTGCTTAACACTTTTGCAGTTTCTAACATTGTGTCTGTGCCATGAGTAACAATTATTTTATTGCTTTTTGTTTTTTTACAAACATCTGCAATTTTTAATCTATCTTTTGGTGTTATTTCTAAGCTATCTTTTTTTAATGCAGAAATAATTTCATATTTAAAATCAGGATTTAGTTTTTCTAAAATTCTTTTTACTGCGGGTTCAGATATTTCAAAAGCATATCCTTTTGTTGTTCTTGGATAATCTTTATCAATTGTACCACCGGTTTGAATAAAAGTAATTTTCATAGTAAAAGGAATATTATAGATATTTATATAATTATGTTTGGTATTTGAAAAATAAATTTCAAAAATATCAAATAAATTTTATAATTAGTCAGCTATGCTGATTGATATTTTTGATTATGGGTTAGGGAGACTTGTTTCTTGGAACAAGAAATAAGAGTGGGGAAGGCCGGATCCTCGCGAGGCCTTTCTTTTGAAAAAAGAAAGTACACCGTCTGTCCAAAGAAAATAACTTGCTTTGCAAGTTCAATTCACTAGTGAATTGATATCCACAAAATTACGTAGGGGCTACTTGTTACTTGGAACAAGAAACAAGAATGGGGAAGGCCGGATTCGAACCGGCGGCCTCCCGATTATCAGTCGGGTGCTCCAACCAGGCTAAGCTACATCCCCTCTATCTTTTTCTTTTGAAAAAAGAAAACCTTAAGGTCACTAAAAGAAAACCTGTATGTCTTTTGTTTTACAAAGCGAGCATACTATATAAATCATTAATATATAATAAGGATAGATTAATATTGTTGAAAAACATTTATAAAGTATTCCTTATAACCCAAACCAAAGCTTTTTAATTACTCACACCTTATATATTTAATTAAGGCCGAGGTGAATATATGCCTACAAATGCAATGAATTCTGAGATGTTTGATCCTAACAAGTCAAAGATGCGAGAAATGGAAATTGAATTAGATCAAAATGATGATGTTTTAGATTGTTTGAAACAAGTAATGAAAGAAAATAATATACATCAAGCAAATGTTATTGGTTTTACAGGAAATGTTTTAAGTTTAGGTGTTAATTATTTTGAAAATAGTACTTTAAAAAATGTAAAATACTTTGAACCCCATGAGATAACTAGAGGTTTAGGGGAATTAAAATATGATTTTATTAAAGATTCTGTGTTTGGCAGAGTTAGAATAAATTATATACACAAAGGTAAAACTTTTGATGGTATTCTAATGAATGCAAAGGCAATTGCTGGGTTTAAAATTGTGTTTTCGTTTTTACAGCAATCAGAGTAACAAACCTTTATAAAGGATTTGGCTCTTAAATTTTAAATCGAAACTTTTTATGGTTTTGCGAAGTATTTGTGTTGATACACAAAGCAATATAAGTTTTTTGCGAAACCTCAGCTTTTTTGTTAAAAAAGCGGTGGGCCCGACTTAGTTTAGTGGTAAAGCGTCCGGCTGTAGATGAATGTTGTGCTTTGCAACACAGTAATCTATTCTAAGTAATTAGATAGCGTTTCTGAAATGTATTAAGCAGAAACCGGAATACCCCCGGTTCAAATCCGGGAGTCGGGATACTATACATAACTTTATTGGTCTTTTAAATCAAAAGACCTTTAGAGTTGTGACTAATTAAGCAGAAACCGGAATACTAATTTATTAAAGATCTAATTTTTTTAATTCCATTAAGTATGTCTTTTTTTGATAGGTCTTTTGTACTATAACCAATTTGACTATTTGTTTGTTCATAATTTTCATTAATTTTTTGTTTATGATGATTATAAAAATCCATAAAATTAATTCGTTTTGTAATAATTCTTAATCGTTTTGGATCCTCCATAAATGCAGAACAAGGTTCAATTTCAAGAGGGTAAACAAATATTTCAATATTATTGTTATATTTGGTTTTTATAGTTTTGACTAATTCGTAAGATTTTTGTATATCTTTTTTTGTTTCAAATGGCCATCCACAGGCAAAATATAATCTTGTTTTAATATCTTGTTTAATTATATAGCCTAAAATTTTTAAAAATTTTGAATTTGTATAATAAAATCCTCTATTTATTTTTCTAACTTTTTCAGATCCTGTTTCTGGTGATAAAATTAAAATACCTTTTGGAAATGTTTCTTTAAAAGCATTAATAAAATTTAAATCTGGCAAAGACCAGCATTCAAATGCACAATTTATATTTAATTTTTCTTTTCTAATTCTTTCAAATAATTTTATATAATATTTGTTTTTTGGTATAGG
>CAIWXP010000051.1 GCA_903916665.1 Candidatus Iainarchaeum sp.
ACCCTTATTTTACCCTTATTGAAAAGAACATTTCAGATAAAACAAATAAAATTTCGGAATTAAATATAATTGCAAACACAATGCTAAGTAATAGTGTTGATGAGTTAGGTAAATTATTAAATGATTTGAAATTAAAATTAGATAAATATGATTTAAAAAAATTAGAACAGGAACAACAAAAATCAATTAAAGCAATAGATGAAATAGAAAAACAAGTTTCAAAATATTATGCAGAATACTATGATTTAAAATCTAGATTGTCAATAAAAAATGAGAAAGAAAAAGAAACTGAAATTAATAAACAAAAAGTTAAAGATATTGAATCAAAGATATTGGATATAAAAGATCAATTAAATGAATTAAAAGAACAGGAACAGGAATTAAATAAAGTTAAAGAACAAAAGGAACAATTGAAAAGTGTAGTTGAAGATACAAATAGAGAAATTATTTCATATAATGATAAAATTGCACAAAATAAATATAAAATAGAATCCTGTAAAAATGAAATTTCTTTATTAGGTGATGCAACAACAATTAATAGTGATATAATAGTTATTGAGAATGAAAAAGAGGCAGACAATTTAATTGCAGATAGTGTAAAGAAGAATATATTTGGAACTTTCTTTTTTGTTTTATCTAAAAATTTTGATAATGTAAAGAAAAATATTATAATAAAAACAATAAGTGTTGAACATAGAATAGGTTTGTTAAACAAAGATATTAATGGTTCAGAACAAAAAATAGTTTCTTTAGAAGAATCATTAAAATTAGCAAAGTTGAATCTTTTGGAATACGCAAAGAAACAAAGAGATATTGATAATTTATATGACAGCGTTCAAAGAAGAATAAATAATTTAAAAAGTTTACAAAACCAGGTTGAATATTTACAAAATCAAAAACAAGATTTAAATTCAATGTCTTCAGAATCGAACTATGATGTTTCTGAAAAAGATATATTGAATTTAGAAGCTAAGATTTCTGAATTAAATGTAAAAAAACAAGCAATACCTAAAGTTAACTTTGATGAATACTTGAAATTGTCTCAAGAATACGGTTCAAAATTAGAAGATTATAATAGACAGAAACAAGAATTACGAAATAAAGAAATAGAAATTGAATTTGCAAAAAAAGAATTGGTAGGAATAGAAAGTGAATTAGATACAATAAATCAAGAGCATAAAAATAAAAAACATATTTTTGAAGAATTATATGGCGAGTTTAATAAATTTTCTGAGAAAAAAGAATTATCAAAAAACAAATTGTTGGAATCTGAAAAGTTGATAGCAGATATTGAATTAAAAACAAAAGAATTGGAGCAAGAAAAAATAAATACAAATACAAGAACTAGTTTATATGAACAAGAATTGCAAGAACTAAGAAATTCATTATTTTTAAAAGAAGAATCATTAACTAAAAAAATAGAAGAAATAAAAAAATTCATTGAACTAAATACAAATATATCTGCAGAAAAATTAGAAGAAGAATTTAATAAAAATATGGGCGCTACAGTTAAAGATCTGCAAACATTATACTATGATTTATTAAATCAATTAAATCAA
>CAIWXP010000052.1 GCA_903916665.1 Candidatus Iainarchaeum sp.
TTAAATTATTAATTCCTTTTTTAGTTTCTATTTTAGAAATTATTTTAACATCTTTTTTATTTAACAACCTAATTATTTTATTTATTTGATCTTTACTTTCTGCAAATGCAATTGCCAAATAATCAAACTCTTGTTGTTGTAACCAATGCATTAATTTAGTATTCTTTATATCAATTAAAATCTCACATTTTGTTTTACAAATTTTATTAATTTTTCTAACATTTTCAATAATGGTCTCATATTGATTTTGATTGCCATATTTCGTATTAATTCTAACTACATTTACCCCTTGAATAATCATATTCTTCGTTGTTAAATAATCTATGCTTGAGGGTCCAATTGTTGCAATAATCTTAGTCTTATTCATAATAATCACTATAAATAATACATTAGCCTTTTATATATATTATCTCAAATTATATAAAATCTAAAAAATAGGCATTAGTGGACAACCATGATTATAAAGGCAGAACAGTTTCTAAAATCTAAAATTAAAGAATTTTATGAAAAGAACTTCATTACTGTTCCTGGTGTTGAATCACGAGAATTCGGCTATGGCATATACAATAAAAAAATATTAGATAGAAATATAAATTTCAAAGATGATTACGAACTCAATACTTTTTTAAGAGAAAAGGTTCCTTTTTATTTATCCTACTCTTGTGGTCATTATCAATATCCCAATGCAAAACCAACAACTGCAAAAAATTATTTAAAAGGAGATTTTATTTTTGAATATGATGCTGATGATATTCCAACTCCTTGTAAAAAGACCCATGATTCTTGGAAATGTGTAAAATGTGGAGAAGAAGGAAAAGGTCACATTAAGAAATGTCCAAAATGTAATTCAAAAACAGAAATAAGTGAATGGATTTGCGATAAATGTTTAGATGCTACAAAAAAACAAACAAAAAGATTATATAATATTTTAACCTATGAATTAGGTTTTAAAGATGAAGAAATTAAAATTACTTTTTCAGGACATAAAGGATTTCATACAAAAATAATTTCTGAAAAAATTCAAAGCCTAAAACAAAATGAAAGAATTGAATTAATGGATTACATTACTGAAGAAGGTTTAAATTTTAAAGAATTGGGTTTCGTTCCCGATAACAAAGGTTCAATTGTTTTTCAAGGAGAACGTTTAGGAAAAACACAAAAATATTTACAATTTATAAAAACAGTTTTAGAAAGTAAAGATTCATCTGAATTATTAAATTATTTTGATCCTAATACCTCAACACAAACATTAAATAAATTGGTTAACAACAAACAAGAGGCTTTAGAACTATTGGAAAAAGGTTTATTCTACAAACCAAGAAAAGATTCTTTAGAACTTTGGTACAATTTATTGGAAAATTTAAAAGATAGCCAAAGACTCTATGTAGATAGACAAACGACAATAGATATTTACAAAATAATTAGATGCCCAAATACTATTCACGGGGGCGCAATGTTGTTAGCAAAGGACCTAACAATAGATACTTTGGATGATTTTAAACCATTTGAAGATGCCTCTATATATAAGGAGGGCACCCTAAAGATTCATTTAAAAAAGGTTCCGAGGTTATTATTAAATAGCCAGATATATGGCCCATACAATGATGAAATTGTGGAATTGCCATATAATATTGCAATTTATTTTTTAGCTAAAGGTGCAGCAGATGAAGCAATCCTATGAAAACATTAGAAAAATCCACCGACAGGAAAAAGAAAATGTCGAGCTAATTAGACTTGATGAAGATTTTTTTGATTCTCTACCTGAATTTGTTTTGGAAGAAAAATCCAAATTACAAGATATGAGAAATAGCTTAGATGATAGCGTAGTTAGAAAATTAAATAATATTAAATCAATGTTAGAAGATATAATCTATTCTAGAGAGAAAAAGATTATTAACAAAGCAATATTAAAAACAAAAAATAATGAAGATGATACTAAAAATATGACTTTAGACGAACAAAAAATATACTATAAATTAGTAAATGTTTTATATAGTTATCAAAAATTTGCAAAGGGTCCATTTGAAGGCGAAATAAAAGAAGATAAACCAAGATTAACAAAAATAAAAATATTACAAGATGTTCCCAAATTTATTGGAACAGATATGCAAGAATATGGTCCATTTGAAAAAGAAACAGAAATAGAAATTATTGAACCTATTGCAAAAATATTTATAAAAAAAGGTATTGGAAAAGATCTTCAATAAATTATTTGATTATAAAATAATCTTGTTTTTTCTTTTAGCAAACTTAGGGTTTTCTTTTTTACAAAAAAGAAAAAGATAGTGTTGAGTGATTATATGTCAGAAAATATGCCAGTAAAAGATGAATTTGTTATATGCACTGTTGAAAAAATCTATGACTATGGTGTTGAAGTTAGATTAGAAGAATATCCAAATCAAAAAGGATTTATACCTTTGGGGCAAGTTGCTGCTAGATGGGTAAAAAACATTAGAAACTTTGTTAAAGTAGATCAAATTAGAGTTGCAAAAGTAATTTATTTAAACTACGAAAAAAATCAAATAAATTTATCATTTGCAATGGTTCAAAAACAAACTGAAGATGCAAAGCTTTCTGAGTGGAGACAAACAAAAAGAGTTCAACAACTATTAACTTTAGTTGCTCAAGATTTAAAGAAAAATTTAGATGATATTTGGGATAAAATTACTACACCTATATTAAATAAATATGATTCAGTATATGAAGCATTTCAAGAGATAAAAAGATATGGAAAAGATTACATTCCAGAAATACCTCAAGAATACCACGAAGCATTATTTAAAGTTATTGATAAAAATATTTCAATTAGTGATAAAACAATCGCAGAACATATAAAAATAGAATTAACTAAAGAAAATGGATTAGAATTAATTAAAGAAGGATTTAGAAAAATACAGGAAGACAAAAATGTGAAAGTCTTAAAAACTTATTTGGGCAATGGAACTTATTTAATTAAAGCAGAAGCCAAAGAATATAAAACAATTGAAAAATATTTAACAAAAATAAATGACGATTTAACAAAATATTTTTCTAAATTAGGAATAATAGAAATAAAAAGGTTGGATAATTAATGGAAATTAAATGTGATAAACTAAAATTAAATAAACCAATAGTTTTTATTGGATTACCAGGAATAGGTTTAGTTGGAAAGATTGCAGTTGATACCATTGTTAAAAAAACAAAGGCAAAAAAATGTGGAACTATTAATGGTGATTTCTTTCCACCAATGGTTTTTGTTAATAAAGATTCAAAAATACAAGAAAGTTCAGATGAAATATATCATTTAAAATTAGGAAAACAGGATTTTATTTTTATATCAGGAGATTTTCAACCTAGTTTAGATTCGGTTGATTCATTTCCATTACATCATATATTTGCAAGAGAATTGGCACACTTTTTAAAAACTATAAATTCAAAGGAAATTTATTCCATTGCAGGAATAAATGTTGGTGACGCAAGAATAACAAAAGAACCAGAATTATTCTTTGCATCAAATAAATTTGTAAAAATTTCAGAATATAAAAATAAATTAAAACCTACAAAAAATACTACTATTTCAGGGATTGCTGGATTAATACTAAGTGAAGCAGAAAAATTAAATATTCCAGCTACTTGTATATTGGGAGAAACTTCTTCTAAAATTTATGGAGATTTTGAATCAGCCAAAGCAATATTAATTTATATGCAAAATAAATTCAAAATTAAATTTGATATGAAAGAAGTTGAAGAAGAAGCAAAAAAAATCTCTAATGCATTCAAACAAGTAGTTAAAGAATTAAAAAAAGCAACAGAATCACAAAAGGTTATGGATGAACATAAACCTACCTATATTAGATAAATTTAAGAAAAAGAAAAATTAATCTATGCTCTTGCATTAGGTCTTCTATCTCTAATATCTCTTCTTGGTAATTCTTTAAATCTTTGCATAGGTCTAGTTGTTAATCTTACTTGTGCATCTCTCATCGAAGGCATTAAAAATTCAAAATCTTGTTTTTGCAATGTACCTAAACGTCTATCAAAATTAATTCCTTTGAATGCTCCGCTAACAACAACTGATTCTTTTTTTAACAACTCCATTAAACTACTAAAATATTTCTTTTTAATATAATAATGAGTTAATACTTGCGCAGCGGGCTCTTTAATATTTCCTGGCAATCTAGGATTATCTAAAATAGATTTCATTGTTGTTTCACTATTTCCTAAATATTCAAATGATGCATTAACAAACTGCCTAACTTTTTGATTATTATTGGCTAAATGTGAAACCATATTCAACCATGCTTGCCCTAATTCCCTTCCTGATTTAGAATATAAATAAACAAATTCAGCAACATTCTCTTTTACTTGGCTAGATCCATCATTTAATCTATTTGCAATAAATGCCACAACATTAATAGGCAAATCACTAGGTTTTTGTTTAAACTCTCTAAGAAGTAATCTAGACGCAGCTTCTCTAACCTGTTGATCCTCTGAACCAAAGGCAGTTAATAGTTGATTTAATGATGCCATAATTATATATAAGCCAAAGCCATATAAAGACTTTTTGCCCAGTTATACTATGCTTCAAACATTAATTCTGGATAACTGGAAAAGCCACAAACATAGTGAAATTAACTTTGCTCAAGGTTATAACGTAATTGTTGGCAATATAGGATCAGGAAAAACAAGTATATTTGATGCAATTGTTTTCTGTTTATTTGGTTCCACTCCTAATGTTACTGCAAGAAAATTACCCATAAAAGATCTGATTATGTCTAAGCCAATTGAACATGATGAAGCAAACCTAACTTTAACATTAAAGTTAAATGAAGATATTTACAAAATTGAAAGAACACTTTACAAAACTAAAAGTTCTCAGGCAAAAATATATAAAAATGATTTATTGGTAAGGGGTCCAAAACCTTCTGATGTTAATGATGAAGTAGAAAAACTTTTAGGAATGAATTTAGATTCATTTATGAAAGCCAACTATGCCGAACAAAATTCAATTGATTACTTTTTAAAATTACCTGCCAATGAACGAAAAAATCTTTTTGATAATTTATTTGATATTAGTTTCTATGATGATATTTCAATTAATGCTAGACAGGTAAATAATAAATTAAAAGCAAAACAAGAA
>CAIWXP010000053.1 GCA_903916665.1 Candidatus Iainarchaeum sp.
AAAAGATAATATTTTATATGGAAATGAATTATATATCACTTACTCAAGTGAACAACTAGAAGAAGTTTTAAAAAAGTATGGGTTAGAAAGAATCATTGGACGTTTTGATAAAGGTCTAGATACAAAACTAACCTCTAGTGGTGACGCGGTTAGCCTTGGGCAGAAACAATTAATAGCTTTTATTCGAGCTGTTTTAAGAAATCCTGAAATACTAATTCTTGATGAAGCCACTGCCAATGTTGACACTGTCACAGAGCAACTTCTTGATGAAATTTTACGTAATTTACCAGTAAGCACTACGAAAATTATAATTGCTCACCGTTTAAATACTATTAAAAATGCAGATGAAATATTCTTTGTAAATAGTACTGATATTGTTTTAGCTGGGTCAATGGATCATGCCATAGAAATGCTTTTACATAATAATAGGAAAAGTTAATAATTGTTTATTTGTTAAATAAATGATTTACTTTAAAAATAACGTTATTATGTTTGTAAGTTAAATTTCTGATATAATTAACATATGAATGAAAAAAGAACCCTTAAGGTTGGCTTAGCTCTCGGAAGTGGTGGGGCTAGAGGCTTAGCACATATTGGCGTGTTAAAAGCTCTTAAAGCCAATAATATCCCTATCGATTTTATTGCTGGTTCAAGTATTGGGGCATTAATTGGAGGTTTTTATGCCTGTGGTATTAGCGTAGAAGAAATTGAAAAGATTGCTCTAGAAGCTAATTGGAAACAAATGTTATCTTTAGTTGATATTTCTTTCGACGGCGGATTAGTTGAAGGTGAGAAAGTAAAAAAATTCATTGAGGGCTATATTAAAGATACAGAGTTTAAAGATTGCAAGATTCCTTTTTCTGCTGTAGCCACTAATCTTGAAAATGGGGACGCTGTTATATTAGATAGTGGTGAAATGTGTTCAGCGATACGTGCGAGCATCTCAGTCCCTCTTTTTTTCAAGCCAGTAAAAGTTGGCAATAAAACACTTGCTGACGGAGGACTTTCTGACCCAGTTCCTGTAGATATAGTAAAAAGTATGGGTGCTGATATCGTTATCGCAGTAAATATTAACGATAATTATTCTAATACAGCAAAGGACAATAATTATAGTTTATCTATGATCGCTGAAAATTCAATAAAAATAATGAATAAGCACTTAGCCTTATTTAATACAAGAAATGCTGATATAGTTATCACTCCAATGGTAAATGATACAAAATGGAATGAATTTACAAATGGACAAAATATAATTCTAGAGGGAGAAAGAGCAACAAGGGAATCAATTTTGCAAATAATAAAAATTTTATACGGGAAATAAAATATTTTCAGTTGAGCAAATAAGGTTTATAAAACAGTAAACTTAGATGGAAAACAAAAAGCACATAATAATATTCTCGCATGGGTTTGGGGTCAGAAAAGACAGCCGAGGATTTTTTACATATATTTCTACCTCGATTCCTGAAGCTGAGTTTGTATTTTTTGATTACAATATTATAGATGAAGAAAATAAAACTATAACATTATCACCTATTAGTGAACAAGTTGAGAAATTAAAGGGAGTTATAAAAGAAATACAAGAGTCTAATAGAGGAGCCATTATTGACCTAATTTGTCACTCACAAGGAACAATTGTAGCTGCACTAGCTTGCCCGGAGGGGATACGTAAAACTATTCTATTGGCTCCAGTTTTTAATACAGATATTACTGAAAGTATTTTAAATAGATATGTTTCTCACTCAAAAGCAATAGTAAATCCAAATGGTGTTTCTGTACTACCTTCGAGTGATGGGTATAATAGACTAGTCTCAAGAGAATTTATTAGAGAGTTGTCAAAAATTAAGCCATTTGATTCCTATAATACTTTTTGCGAAAAAACTGAACTAATAATAATTGAAGCAATGCATGATGAACTTCTAGCAAAAGTTGATATGAATAAACTTAATCCAAAAGTCATCTTACTTTCGGTAGATGGTGATCATAATTTTAAAGAAGAGGCAAGAATTAATCTTGTAAAAACTCTAAGGTATTATTTACTTTAATAAAATAATTAGCTGGCTCTAGATGTTCGACTTGGTGTCGATACAGATATTTGTTTTGCAGCTACTGTCGCGTTTGCTAATGCTTGTGCTTTCTGTTTTGCTAATATTTGTGCTTGTTGCGCTGCTAGTTGCTGAGCTAATAGAGCTGCAACTTGCTGGTCTTGCTGTTGTTTGAGTAATGCAGCCTGTTGTACTTGTAATTGCGCCTGCGCTTCGTCGTCAGCTGTTTTTTGAGCAGCTTTGTTTGCCTCAATTTCTGCCGCTAATTGTTCTGCTGTCGATTTATCTTGATTTGCTTTTTCTATAAGTAGCTTTTGTTGTTCGGAGATAACATTTTGTATTTTTTGTGTATTTAATAATTTATTTTGTTGAGATATTGTAGTTAATTGAATTTGTTTAATTTTTTGATAAAAATAAGAACCTTGAGCAAAAAATAGCCCAACCA
>CAIWXP010000054.1 GCA_903916665.1 Candidatus Iainarchaeum sp.
ATTGATATTTATTTAAACGGAAAGCAAATTGATGATAACCTAATTGTACCTTTGGTTGCAGGTACGGCAATTTATTTAATAAGAATTTACCTATTTATCTAAACAAAACCTTTTCGTTTTTACACAAACTATTTATATCTATTTGTTGCTTAGTAAATATGGTTAAAAGAACAGTAACAAAAGCAAAACCAAAAACTATGGCAAAAGTTAAACCAAAGGATAGTTTAAAACAAAATCATAAAGACAGAGGACCTTTACTAACTGTTTGGCTAATTTTAATGTTAATAGGAAATATATTTTCTTTATTCTTCTTTTTGGTTGTTGGAAAATTAATTCCAAAATTATTTTTAATGTACCCTAATTGGGTATTATATACTTTCGAAATCATGACTGTTTTAGAATTAATATTAACAATTTGTTTGTTTTTCTGGAAAAAATGGGCATTCTATGTACTATGTGTTTTTTGCATAATTGCTTTGGTAATAAATGTTTTTGTTATGAAATCCTATGCATCAATACTAGGAATAGTTGGCCCAATTATATTATATTTAATAATGAGACCCAAGTGGAACCTGTTCAATTAAATCTATTTTCTTTTCATAGATTCTCTAAATCGAGTTATTCTTTCTTTTCTAATTCTATCTCTAAACCTAGCTAATTGTTCCAATCTTTCGGGAGTACCTTTTCTTGGCAAAGGTTCGTGCCTAACCAAATATCTTTCTTTACCCCGGGCCAATTCAGTTGTTTCTTGACCTATTTTAACTCGAGAATCCTGCATAGCTGGCTTTTCAATAACACCTACTGCTTGACTATGCAATTCAGGATTTCCTGAGGCCAAAGCAATTCTTTGTAAAAATTGATTAACACAAATATTGGACATTTCCCCATGAGCTTCTAAAGAAACAGTAGACCAATCAACATTAAATCTAGAATTTAATCTATCAATAGCATTCTTAGCAAAAGGAAAACCAATATCTTTTACTGAAAACTGCCTCATAGGCATTTTATTATTAAAAAAACCACTTAATGTTTCTTCTAAAAAACCTAGAAATCTAGTTTCTCTTGAAACTTTCCAATTCAAAGGTACAAATATTAACACTTCTTTAGGATTACTAGCAATTCTTTGCACTAATTGACCCCATACCCTAGCTAAATACTTCTGATATCTTAAATAATCTATGGGCAAATCTGGCCTATAAGTAGTATAATTCATTTTTCTTTTTGGATCTGCATGCCAACCATCAAAAGGCTCTTTTAAACCATAGAAAGGATGAACTAATAAATGTATTTTTGTTATTTCTGGCTTTTCGGGCATAGTAAACAAAGATAAATTCAATTTATATTTCTTTCTGACCCCCCCTTGTGTTCCACTATTCACTGTTTAACTCTGTAATGTGAAATTCACAGAGTTCGGTTATTTAATTTTTCGGCCTAACAATTCTGGACAAGACACTTTGCTAACCTATTGCTATGATAAAGAATATATATTACTATGATGTTATTATGATATGATTGAATTAATAAGTTTTGTATTAAGAGGAAAAATTAGAAAAGAGGTTATGTTTAGATTAACAAAACCAACCCACCCAAATACAATAGCAAAAGAGATTTGTACTCATTTGTCTACAACAAGTAGGGCAATTAAAGAGTTAATGGATAAAAAATTAGTTAAATGTCTAAACCCAACAGACCCCAATTACAAACTCTATGATTTAACAGATTTGGGGCGCTTTGTATTGGAAGAAATAAAAAAAGGATATCAATAGCCACTGAGATTCAAAGAACCTTTTTGATGATGCTTTGATTCAAAAATGTTCATGAAAAAACAAAGCCACATAGTGACTTGTGAGATTTGCACTCTCACGATAGCCCTACTGAGATTCGAACTCAGGTCGCAGGATCCAGAATCCCACATGATAGACCACTACACTATAGGGCTAAGCTTTTTAAAAAAACTTAAGTTCACCAAAAGCACCAACAACTTTTCTTTTCATAATCAAAGTTTTTGGTAATTTCAAAAGAAAAAGCCTTCGGTAATTTTCAAATCACATATAATGTGTTTGTAATAACCTTTTAATATGTAGTTTTCTTTTGCAATTGTTAAAAGATTTTTCTTTGTGAAAGAAAATCTGTTAACGATTTTGGCAGACTGTGCCTTTTTTAAAAAGGCTAGTTGTAAGCCGTAAGCCACCTTTTGTTTCTAGTTGACATTGATCTAAGCGTACTTTGTACTTGCATACCAGAGCGATTTGCTAATTTCAGCAACTTTAAGGCATCTCATATAAAATCATCGTAAACCAAAAAGCGTTTGTTTCTGTACGCAAATCTAGCCTCTTCCAAGACATAGACTCTATAGGTATGGGCGGACTTTCCTCAGTTTAAACTCTTGCGAGAAACCGTTGGTCAACCACTTACTACTAACATATAAAAATAGTTACAAAAAGTATATAAAAGCACCTAATATTATGTATCAAACAGATAGCTTTGGTTTTCTATTTTGCATAATAATCCAATCATCAACCATTTTTGCATTAATTTTACTAAGTTGAGCAATACCCATAGCTTTATTTCGTTTTGCTAAAAATTCCATAGGCCTAACTAATTCTTCATAAAACAGCTTACCTTTCTTTGTGGTTTTAATAGAACTCATAGTTTCACCTTGATTTTACTTAAATTTGTATTTAATAATTGTGCAAATTTTTTTAATTTCGCTTTATCTAATTTATCTTCAAAATAATTATATAAATATGTTGCATCTTTTATATCTTTATCGCTACCTAATTTTGCTAATTTATATACTATTTGAAACTCAATTGGTGCAATATTTAGCATATATTTACCATTTATTATC
>CAIWXP010000055.1 GCA_903916665.1 Candidatus Iainarchaeum sp.
AAATATAATATATTATATTCTAATATTTTACATTCTTTATTTTTTAAATCTACCATTGAATTTGAATTATTTGTTTTTATATCCCCATCAGTAGATATATCTACATCCAATGAAAGTTCATCAGAATTATTACATAGTTTCATATTTATATCTGACAATTGTCCTGTTTTTCTAAAAAGATAGGTTGGTTTGAAAGTTATAATATCTTGATTAGTATTACCTTTATTAACATTAAATTCTTTTTCAAAAGGTAATTGATTATCTGAAGTTATTGTTAATAGTATTTTTTCAGATAATGCAGGATATTCTAAATATTGTTTTTCATGAGGTTGCAAAGAATTAATTGTTTTAACATTTTTATCATTCAAGCTTACCAAAATATTATTAACAACATGGGAAGATTGATTTTCCATAAAAATAGTAATTTTAGGATTTGTTTTTAAATCTAAATTTGCATCGATGGTTAATCCAGGTGTTAACATAGTAAAAAAAATGTATATTAATGGAATCAAAATAATTAGTATTATTAAAACAATTAAATATATTTTTTTTCTTATAAGAAAATCCATATTATCACATATTATAATAATTTTAATTTACTTGTAAACCTATCAATATCAGCATCTGATGCAGGACCTATTGCCAAAGCAGTTATTGATCCTGGTTCAATTTGGGTTCTGCCTGCATCTTTAATTAAAGCATGAGGTAATAATCTTCTAACCTGTTCAAAAAGTATTAATAATTCTTTTTCAGTGTCAACTTTTAAAACAACTTTTTTTTGAGAAGGTAACCACTCATCACAGATTCTTGGTGATTTTCTTTGTGCATCTAAAAAAGAAGTTAATGAGGCATGACTTGCTTGGGCCGCGATTTTTCCTTTTTTCATGCCCAAGTCTGTTCTTATTATTATTGCCTGCTTATATTCCATAAAAGTTCCTTTTCTTTTTAGAACCTATTATAATTCGTCTTCTGCTATTGGTTCAGGAACAGTTGGTTCTTCAACTTTTGGTTTTTCTACTCTTTCACCATTCATACCTTGATAGGTAATCTTTTTTGTCATTCCTATTGCGCCCCACATGAAACTAAATTCAACGGGTTTACCTTGATGTAATCTTATAACTTGTTGTGCAATCATATCCAAATTTGCAGAATAGATTCCTTTTTTTAAACTAAATCTTCTATCATATTCAACAACAGCAGATTCTCCTTGTTCTTCCTTTAACATAAACACTTCTTCTTTGATTTTTTCTTCAAGGTCAAAAAGTTCTCCCTTTTTTACTGTAAATACCTGTGTTTTATTTGTTTTATCAAATGGTGGATCCCATCTTGTAACTATTGTTTCAACTTCAAAAATACTAGCCATACTTATCCCTCTTCATTTATAGAATAAAAATCTCTTATTTATAAACCCTGCAAAAGTATATAAACGTAATTATTATTTAAAAACATAATCTTATGTTTAATGCGTATCTAAATAATGCTTTATAACTGCCAAAATTACACTTTTTGCAAAAGAACTATCCTTTTGACTTGCTAAAAATGCAGCTATTTTCTCGTTCTTGATAATTAATCTAAATAAATACTCTGCCTGTTTTGGTTTGCCCAAACTATCAAATCTAACTTTATCCTCAAGCCTAACATGAAGAGTCTCTAATTGTCCCAATAAATCATTAACTTCATCAGCTAAATTTATCTTTAAAGGCTTAGGAACGTCTGCTTTTTTAGCTTTGGCATCTTCTTTTGCGATTCTTGAAAACGAACTTCCTAAAACAGGATCTTTAGGTTTTCTAACTCTATCTAAGTTAACTCTTTCACTTGATGCTGATTGTTTTAAAGGAATCATTTCTCCTTTATCCAAAGCAGGTAATTTTTCTTTTAATCCTACTTCATTAACACGAGGATCAACAGGTTCCATTCTTTTCAATTGTGCAACAATTAATCTTTTTTGAGCAACTCTTTTTTCCGCAGCATTTAATTTTGCAGGTGGTTGATTTTCTGGAGCTGCTAAAAATCTTTCTAACTCTTTAACTTGTCTATCCGTTAAGGGTCTTTTATTTTTTGCAGCCACCGTTTTTATTGCGGCTCTAACTGGTGCTGTTAATCGACTTCCATTTCTATCAATATGGTTTTCTGATATTGTTCCTTGTTTAATTACTTTTGGTTTTGATAAACCCTCGTGTTCTCTTGATCTTGATCGTCTTGTCATCATTAGTATCACTTTAATATATAATCAATTTATAATTAAATAAATAAAACAAAAAACGCTTAATAAAGGGATCTATTTTATTTATATGGAAAAAAAGTTTATTAGTGCAAATACTCTTTATTTGAAATCTTTAAAACTAGCAAAAAGAATTAAAGATTCTGGTTTTGTTCCTGATATTTTAATTGCTCTTTGGAGAGGTGGAACACCCGTAGGAATTGTAATTCATGAATTTTATAGATATTCTGGTCAGGATATTAAATTTCACAAAGCAATTAGAACTGAATCCTACCACGGCATAGATAATAGAGGAGAAATTAAAATTGAAGCGTTTCCTGATTTAATTGAACTATTAAATGAAAATACTAAACTATTAATTGTTGATGATATTTTTGATTCTGGTAAAACAGTTAATGCAATTGTTGAAAAGATAAATTCTTTAAACAAAAAACCAAACATAAAAATTGCAACAGTTTATTATAAACTAAAAAGAAATGTAACTAAAATAAAACCAGATTTTTATTTACACACCACGAATGCCTGGTTAGTATTTCCTCATGAGCTAGATGGTTTAACACCTGAAGAAATTAAAAAGAAAAGCAAAAGCGAATATAAAGTTTTGTTTGGTTAATATTTATATATATTGTGATTTGCTATGCCTGAAGAACCAATGAATAGAAGAGGATTTCTAAGAAAAGCAGCTAGATTTGGTGCATTACTAGCAGTAGGAAAAGCTTTGGAAGCCTGTGTGCCTCGAGTTACAGTAAAAGAAGAAGAGCTAAAACGGTTTAGATTACAACATATTGCTAGTTTTATTGATAAGGATCCAAATAATTGTTTAAGATCATTGCAAGATAATGAATACATTGTTTCTGATGATGTTTTTAAAGCCTATTCTAGAACAATACAAGGAGATGATGTACCAGCTTGGGTAATGGACCCAATTGGTGGATACATGGACTATGATTATTTGGAAAATCCTGAATTATACGACAAATTTGTTGGAAAATTAAAAAAACTAGGTTTAGAAGAAGAGGAAATTAATAAATATGTAGCAATGTTTAGAAGAAAACGAACAATAATTTTTAGAGCTGAAGCAATTGCACAACCTAATTTTAAAAGTAAATTATTACATGAAAGAGTACATAAAGAATTTCATTCGTTGCCAGAAGATTTACAAAACTATTTATTAGATTGTGCAAAAAAGTTTTCAAATGATAGAAATTATATAATGTTTGTAAATAGAAACAGTGAATATAGAGGAATGGTCGCAGCAATTACACAGGGAAATCCAGCAGAATTCTATCCTTACCTATCACAGAGTGCCTTTTCAGAACAAGCAGAAAAACTATTTCAAACTAGATTTCCTGATGCCTATAAAATATACGCTCAAATGAAATTTCAAGCAAGTATAGGATTATTTTAATTCTTTGCCAAATAAATAGGAAACCAAAAATTCATTTTATAGCCGGTTTTTGTTATATTAATATTTGGTCTTTGTTTAGGATTTAATTTATTAATTAGATTTTGTATCCTTTTAACTTCAGTATCATTTAACTTGTATCTTTCAATATGTTCTTTTTCTGTTAATACCATTTTTGGTGCTTGCTTAATTAATTTCAAATTTTTAAATCCTGCTTTTTCATATATATTAAATACATCTTCACTTTGAAAATGTCTTTTTCCTATCTTACCATTTGATGCATAGATTTTATCTGCTAAATTCCTTTCTGTAGCCAAAGGAAATGCAGCACATTGATTTACAAAAAATGTATTTTCTTTCATATGTTTCATTATTACTTTTAATGCACCTATTTGTTTATTTAATTGATAAAAATAATCCAAAGAACTTCTCATTATTATTAAATCATATTTTGTT
>CAIWXP010000056.1 GCA_903916665.1 Candidatus Iainarchaeum sp.
CATAATAAATCTCCTGTACTTCCATAGTACCCAGACAACACTATAATATTAGAATATATATATTTAAAAATAAACCCAGTAATAATATAAAGTAATAATCTAAAATTTTATTTTTTATGTTTATAAAAACCATTTATAAATGAATTAGATTATTATAAATATGCCCGGTCGAATTTATGAAAAAAGTCCATTAGCAAGAAAAGCTAGAGAAATACAAGCACGAGCATTTCATGGCGCAGAAAAAGAAGCCTACAGAGATTATAGAATATTGCCCTATGGTAAAGAGCCCTATACTTATTTTACTCCAAAATATTTTATTGACAATGGTACAATTGACAGAGATTTGGTTACTCGCATGCGACATGGAGCAAAATTATTAACTGTAGGTTCTGGCCCAGCCATGTTAGAAAGAACTTTATTAGGATTTTCTATACCCATTGAAAATATTCATTTGGCAGATTTAGAACTACATGATGCTGTAGCAAATTATTCATTTCCAAAACATAAATTTGATATGACAAAACCTTGGCCAGATTTAAAACAAAAATTTGATTTTATTATTTTTCCAGAATCTATTTCAATATTACACATGGAAAATAGTCTATCCTATACTAGGCCAAGTAAAGAAGATTCAGAGATAATTGCAAGAATATTATCAAACAATTCTAATGTTGATGAAACAAAAAAATTTATCAAAAAAACAACAACTTCGCCAAGACAAATATCTATTTTTAATGCATTAAAAAATGCAATAAATTGTTTAACTGAAAATGGAGAAATTAGAGTTTCAAGTCATTGGTTACACAACTATCAATTGGCATCTGTTTTTGGAAGTTTAAAACTATTATTTCCAGATATAACAATAAAATTTATTCCGCAACATGATTCTAGAGATAGTGAAAGAGTATTTGTAATAAAAAGAAATGGTGTTAATTCATAATAAATAAAACTAATTAAAAATAAGAATGGGGAAGGCCGGATTCGGACCGGCGACATACTGCGTATAAGACAGCTGCTCTACCAGACTGAGCTACGTCCCCACATGTTCAATAAACTAAATCTATTGCATAGAATAGATGATTTTTAATGCAAAATTATGTTTAACTTCTGTTAAAAACTAGGTCTAATTATGTATTGACATAAAGTCTTTATAAATATATCTTGGATATTTTATAATATGAATAACTATCCTATAGCAATAAAGCAAGTTGAAAAGAAACTAATTCCAGATACTAGAAAATTACAAGAGTTTAAACAATTATTAGAAAGCTTTCAAGAATATGAAAAACTAGTATTATCTTTAAAGGGAGATATTGCAACAAAACAAAGTAATGAAGCTTTGATTGAAGACGCAACTCAAAAAACAAAAATATTAGAAACATTGAATTTATTTTATACAGAATATAATGATACTTTAAAACAATTTACAGAATCAAAAAAGGCAAAAGAAATTTATGAATTTTTTGAACAATATAGAACCTATAGAACTTATTATTTAAATGAAAATATTTTAGAAAGATTTATTTCTGGTTTCTTAAATAATTTTGCAGAAGACTTTACTTTTAAAACTGAATTCATTGGACAAATAGATCTAAATAAATTTGCAGACGCAGTTCAAGGAATA
>CAIWXP010000057.1 GCA_903916665.1 Candidatus Iainarchaeum sp.
AAAAAGGACGATATTTGTTTGTTCCTTTTTGTGGATCATTGAAATGTGAAGATGAAATAAAAGTTATTACATCTCTAGGTTCAAGATGTGTTCCATTTGGTGAAAAAGCTGACAAGAAATGTTTCTGGTGTGGAAAGAAAGCAAAAATGACCTACTTTGCAAAGAGTTATTGATGTTTATGGTTAAACGAAATCCAACCATGGAAAGACCAAAAAAGGCACCATTAATAACTTTACAGGGTCCCAAACCAGAAGAAGTTGTTAGAACTATTTTGGCAGCAAATAAAGATATTCCTACTAGAGAATTAACAAGACAATTAAAGGCTCGCGGAATAAGTACATTTGCAATTGCTAGAATTTTAAGAATGTTAAAAAATCCAGAAACTAAAAGAGTTGCTAGTACTGAAAAAGTAGTAAAATCAAAACCATTGGTAGATGTAAAACAAGAACCCGAAAGTAATTATACTGATAGTCAATTATTTATTGTTTTTAATTTTTTTAATCGCTCAGAATCAAAAGATATTTTAAAGTTAAAAGCAGCTTTGGCTAGAGAAGGAATTATAATTGATATTGAAAGATTAAGAAAATTACATTCTACATTTTTACAATTGAAAGGAGAAAGTTTTTTTGAACCAATTTATATTAAGAATTTACCAAAATTTTTAGATAATTTAAAAAAATATGTTCCCAAATATAAAGATTCTTTAGTATTAAAACAAAGATTATTTTTACTTTTTACAAGACTATTAAATGGAACTCAATCACCCAGCGGTTATAGAGCAAATAGGCGTGGAGTTGTTTTTAAAGTTTTTATGGAAAAAATAAAATCAGAATTAAGGATAGATGAAGAATTTGCGAAAATGTTAATTAAACAATTTGTAGATGCAAGAATATTTAGATTTACAAACTCAGGGGAATATTTAATGATTCCAACAGCAGAACAAAAGGTAAAGGGATAATATGGCTGTATTAAGAGATCCAGTAAGAAGAAAAACTGTTGTTGATACTAAGACTCCTGATTTTTTTACAAGTCCTACAAAAACACCAGAGGAAATTTTTAGAGAAACCTTAGCTACTCATGCTCAAGTTAATGCAAAATTAGTAAATCAAATTTTAAAAAAAAGAGGTCTAAATTCATTACAAATCGCTAGACTTCGTGCTCTTTTAAGAATACAATTGAAAGCAGATGCTGTTGTTAAAGAAAGAAAAGATACTGCTGCGGTAAAAAAATTTGCAGAAGAAAGAGCATCGCAACCTGTAAGATCAACACCTGTTTCACAAGTACAAATAATTCAACAAAATTTAGAATTAGTTGAACCAGAGTCAAATAGTTCTAATGCGCCGGTTGTAAATTTACAAAACCAAGTAAAATCAGAACAAACACCAATTAATTTTAGGTATTTATTTCCAGATGCAGAATTATTTTTATCATCAAGAATGCCAAGATTTATTTCTAGACTTGATGCAATAGACTATGTTATAATTAATGCTGGTTTTTTTATTAATATGCGTGTTTTTAAACATGGTACAACACCAGAGGTTAGAGCCTATTTAAGGACTAGAGGAATTATTGCTAGTGATGAAGAAATTTTTACAAGAAGAACATTTTATGGAAACAATAAAACTAAAATTGAAGGATTTAAAGTAAGGTTAGGATTATTAAAACCAAAACCAACAAGTGTTAAATCAAAAGTTAAAACAACAGCTCCAGAAAGTTCTGAACCAGATTTATTCAAACCAAAACAACCAATAAAAGCAGCGGCAGTAAAATTTCCTAGAATAGCTGTATCGCGGGATTCAATATTAGTAAGAAAAGTTTTATATGAAACAAATGATTATGGTCCAAGCAATGTAGAAGTTGTTGCAATAATTAGAAGATTAGGCCAGGATATATCTGTTGATACTGTTAGAGATAATAGAATTTTTTTAGTTAGAAATAAACTATTAAGAGTGGCTCATGTTTCAAAATCGTATACTGATTTAAAAGAATATGAAAAACAATATTTGGTAGATAAATTAAAATCGCGTATAAATTTACCATTGCCAATATATTTGCCAGATGAAGAACCATTTATAACAATAGATCAATTGGAAATTTTAAGAAATTTTAGAAATGTATCTATTGTTGCAGTTGAGAAAAAATTAATAGAATTAAAAATGTCTATGGATAGAGAAGATATTTTTTTCTGGTTAGAAAGATTATCCTATTTAGAAAGAGAAGGTTTATTTAATCCTGTAGAAGTTAGGAATTTAACAGAATTTTATAACGAGGTAAGAACGCCCTTTGATTCTAATGATAAACATGGGGAATTTAGAAGGTTTGTTATGGTTAGATTCTTTGGATTGTGTGGTGGCAAATTTAATAATTCGGGAATAACAACTAGAAAAAGAGGAGTGTCAACAGAATCATTGTTATTAGGTGGGGCACATATGTTGGATAAATCCTCAGAATTTGTTCAAAAAATTATTGATGAGCTAATAGATTCGGACATTTTAAAATATAGCAATGTTACAAAAAGATTTATTCTTTTTGTAGATCAAGAATAGGGCAAATATATCATTTAAAA
>CAIWXP010000058.1 GCA_903916665.1 Candidatus Iainarchaeum sp.
AATGTCTATGAATTAGTTAAAGCACATATTTTAGAATTGGATAATTTAAAAAATTATATTAATTTAGAATTGGATAAAATTGCAAAACAAAAAAACCTACAAAAAGCATTGCAACAAAAATTTTCAAACAATGTTGTTGTTGAACAAAGTCAAAGTGGAACATTCAAAATTGATTATTCTGATGAAGATGTAAATAAAATAAGCGATGACACTTTAATCAGCAAAAAACTAATAACTTCATTAAAAGAAAGTGTATTTGGTAAGAAATAGGTGATATTATGGTTATTAAATCAAAAAAAACAAAAACAGTTAATAAAGAAAAATTAGATGCTTTAATTATAAAACATGCAAAGACTAATTTCAAATTAATTGGACTATCTAAAACAGACATTAATTATTTAATAACTAAAAAAACACCCCTAGAATTATACAATATTCTTAATCAAATTCACGATGAATTAAATAGTAAAATAGATCCTGAAGGTATTGAAACACTAATCGCAGATATGATTAAAAAAGAACAAAAAAAGAAAAAATGAATATTTATGGCTAAGAAAGATATTGGTGCTAACAAAGACGCAATATTAAAACTAAAACAAGAGATTGCAGGAGAAATATGTATTTCTGAGAATCCAGGAAATACCTTAAAGAAATGGCAAAGTATTTTTGAAATCAGCCAAATAAGTTTAGCTAGAGCAATGAAACTTGCAGGATCAACTATTTCAGACTATGAAAACGGCCGAAGAAATAATCCAAATATAAAATTTATTCAAAAATTTGTTAACACTCTAATTGAATTAGATCTAAAACAAAAAGGACAAATAATAAAAAAACTAATTACTATTCCACAAGAGCAAACAGTTGAAACCAAAGAATTTAAAAGAGGAGTAAAATTAAGACACACTCCAGAATTAAAAGATTTTGAACAAATAAATTCTAAAATTCACAATGAATCTGTTTTTGGAATAAGTTATTTAGATGCAAATGATATTCCAGATTTAGATTTAAACGATTTACAAAAAGTATTTGGCAAAACTAATAAAAGAATTTTATTTATTTCCAATACAAACAATGCTTTGATTATACATTTATTTTTAAAAACTTTAAAAATGGCAACCAATCAACATCCAAGTATATTAATTTTAGACACAGATTTAGACAAAGATGATATATTAAAAGTATTAGATATAAATGTTCCAATACATATAACTAAAAAAACAAAAGATGAAATGAAAAATCTATTAAAAGAATTATAATTATTTAAAAAAATTGAATTTATCTTTGAAAATCTACTTCTTCTTTCTTTTTTTCTTCGTGTTTTCTTACTAAATAAGTGTATCTTACTTTATCTTTTCCACCAGGAAGCAAACCTACTAATTTGAAACTATCTTTTTTATCTACATTATATTGATCTTTAATTCCACGAATAAATGATTGAGCCAATTGTTTTGAACCTAAATAATAATCAATACCATTGTTTACCAATTCAAATTTTTGAACAAAAGCACCATAGTTTCCTTTTCTTAATTCTTCTTTTATTGCTTTATCTAAAATTTTCAAAAAAGTTTTATGAGTATCTTTACCAGAACCAAAACCTCTTAATTGAACCAATGCTTCAAAAAAATCTGCTACCTTTTTATAACATTCTGGACAAAACTGCAATTTAGGTGTAAAAGTTATTTTATAATCAAAACAATCTTTCTTTGCTTTTCCCGAACTAATTTCCATTTTTGCGGTTATTTTATTCTTATAAAAAATCAAATCAAAATTCTTTATGGTATATTCAAAATTAGCTTTAATATTCATTTTTATTACTTCTTCAAAAGTTTCTTCAGCAAATGCTTTCCAAAAAAATTCTGATTTTAATCGACCACAGGATTTACATAAAATGATTTCTTTTAAATTTATATCAAACTTAGCATCAGTTTTATAGTAACAATTTTTACAAATATTGCCTATAAAAAGATTCTTATTTCGCTCTAACCCACAAGACGGACAAATTAGTGTTTGCATAAAATATCATTACCTTTTTTATGCACTTTGTTCTAAATTTCTACCAATTAGGAGGAATTTATAACTATGCATATTATATCATTTATTCAATGTTTATTTATTTCTTTTGGACTTTTGGCTTTAAATCAGCTGTTTCTTGATTCTTTTTTTCCAAAGGAGAATTATGTTGTTCTTTTTCCTTAAGTAATTTAGCAATTAAATTAGAATTTTGTTCTCTATATAGCTCTAATTCTTCTAATCTTGAATTAATATCATCTTGATCTATATTTGTCTTATTCTTTGAAAATTTCTCTAATTCCATCATTCTTCTATTAATATCAGTAATTGATTCCTCATAGTCTACACTATTATTATTGCTATTTGATAATGCTATTGAAATCTTATTATCAACTATTGTTCCTATCTTAGAATCAAAATCTTTTATTGTATTTAATTTATCTAAAGCTAATTTTATATCATCAACATTTAATTTTGTTTGTAAATCTTTCATAAACAAATCTAATTTATCATTACAATAATTATCAATTTTTGATCTTGATGCATTTACTAAACTTTCTAAAATTTTACTTGCCAAACTTAAAGTTGAATTTGTTCTATTGGTAATATTTTCAACCTGTGCTTTATATTGATCAAACATTTCCTGTAATTCCCTTGTACTTTCTCTTTTAAAATTATCTAAAGTAGCATTTAAACTTTCTTTAATATTCTGAACCGAATCAATTTGTTCACTTAGAGATCGTTTCATATCATTTAATGTTTTTGTTAAAACATCAATTTCTTCTAATTTTTTTTGGGTATTTTTATTTATTTCTTGTAATAAATTCAAATTGTTATCCACTTGTTTTTTAATTTCATTTAATTTTTGTGTTGTTAATAAATCAATTTTACTTGATAATAATGTTCTTTGAGAATCTATTATTGTTTTCATTTTTAATAATTCTTGAGAAGTAATTTCATTTACTTTTGTTTTTATTGTCTCGTCAATTTCTCTTTCTTTTTCCTCAATGGTTTCTAATTTTTGCGTTACAATAGTAATAATTCCTTCTTGCCATACTCCTAAAGATGTTTTATCCACTTCTTTTAGTGAAGGATCTTCTGAATTTTTAGAATTAGATATTTGTTCATCAAATAATTGATCTTCCTGTTTTTTTGTGGGCTTCTTTTCATCGGGTATTGCTTTATTATATTTTATACTTTCAACCATTTTTTGAGAATAATCATAGTCTACGCCCGCATCTACCAAACTAGCAATAATTTCATCTTCTGGCATTTGCAATTGCAACATTTTTTTAATACTATCAACAACTATTTCATCACTCATTAGCTAAGCACCTGTTATATATAAGATATATAGGTTTATATTCTTTCTGGTTTTTCTTTATTCTATGGGTTTTGAATTAACAATAACACAAACAATATACAATTTTTTTAATGGTCTAGGACTAATTGGACTGTGGAATATAATAACAAATACCTATGTGATATTATGTCTTGGATTTTTATTGTTTGCATTTTTACAAAGACGTTGGATTTTAATTGCATTTTATGCAATATGTAATGCAATTGGTTTTGGTTTAAAAGAACTAATAACTTTATTTTATTTTAGAGCAAGGCCCTATGCAGTTTTAAATTTAAATATAAAAGCAAATCTAACTGCAAATTCTTTTTATAGTGCACATGCTTTTGTTGCATTTATTTCTGCATTTTTCATTTTCTTTTTAACAAAAAATAAATGGTTAAGAATTGGTGCAATTGTTTTAGCAATAATAATTGCATTTTCAAGATTGGTGTTAGCAGAACATTATATTTCTGATGTTTTTGCAGGTTTCTTAGTAGCATTAATATTATATTTAATTAGTAAAAAGATTTATGATAAATATTATACTGAAAAACCCTAATATTTAAAAAAATAAAAAACAACACCTAACCTATTGCCAAAGGCGTTTCTTTTTGAAATTGTCAAAAACTGTGCCTCTAACTTATAGTTTGAGACACTTTGTAAAACATTTCATTTCTTAGACAGAAATGTTCTACACTTTCTTCTTTCTCTAAAGAAAGAAGTTGTTGGCGCTTTTGGCAAAGTTAGGCTTTTCTAAAAAGCCTACTTATTATCTTTACTATCATCTTCTGCGAATGTATCTGCAGTAAATTGATATAGGCTTATTGGAACTCTTCTCCATGATGCCTCTTGCATTTCTGCTTCACTACATAAATGATTCAAAAATTCATCTTTATCAGGATACATTTTCCACATGGTTGGCAAAAATACTTGCTTATGCATTCCTTCTTTTAAAATTAAACCTAATCTTGAATTTATTTTTGACAATAAATCTTCTGGACCTTTATAATCTAATTTTTTAATTTCACTCAAAATAGAAATTTCAATGGTTATATTTGGCAAATCATTTTTTGCAACTTTTTTATACTTTGAATTATACAAAGCAGCATTTACTGCTGATTCTTGTATGCTAATGTAAATTTCTTTATTTGGTTCTGTTACTCCTGCCATGGCTCGTATAAAATTATTTTGAATTAAAACAACAAATACCCCTGCTCTTTCATAACAATCATCTGAAAACTCACTAAAATCAGGCGAATAATCTCTACCATCTAATTTTGATTCTATACTTAATCTAGCAATTCTTAATAATTCATTTTTTGTGTCTTTTGATACCATTTTTTCTCCCCCCACCTTTCCCATTTGATTTTTTATTATTTTCTTTAATATTATTTTTCTTGATATTCTTTTTAATTTTTTCTTCTAAATATGATTTATGTAAATCATCAGCTACTTTTTCATGATGTGCTTCTTTTGAATCATCATTCCCTTGTTTTTCTTCTTTTTCTGATTTTGATTCTATTTCTTGTTTATTCTTTTCAGTTTCCTGATTCCTATTTCCAGTTTCTTGATTTTTCTTTCCCAAAGAAGAATTTTGTGAATTAATAATTCTCTTATTTAAATAATTAAAGAATATGATTAAAAAGACTAGTACGAAAATCAATATTACCAAAATCAATGCAATTAAACCATATATTGTCATAGCTATCACAAAATCTTATGTATTTTAATATAATCTGAGAATTCAGTTCTTTTTATTATTCCCAATAATTCTTTACTTGAAGGACTAACAACAGGAATAACTTCCAAATCCTTTGCAACCATGTATTGGGCAACATAGGCTAGATTTTCTTTATCTGTAACACTGTCAACACCTTTAGCAACAGAACCCACCTTTGTAGTAGGCCAGTAGAGTTTATTTACCTTGGATATGATCTCAACATCAATAATACCATATTTGCTGTCTCCATAGTCAACAACTGCATCTGGATTCATTGTTTTTTTCATTTCTTTAAAAACATCAGTAATAAATAAATCACTTTTAAATATTAATTCAACAGGTATCATAAAAGATCTTACAGATTTGCCTTCCAATACACGAAGGATTTCATACTCTCTTAATTCCTTTACTGTTGAATAATAAATAAACAAACCAATCAAAATTATTATAATATCCCAAAAGAACAATCCCGCCAATATTACAATTAAAGCAATTATTTTACTTATAGCTGGAACTATTTTATTTGCAGAATATTGACCAAATATCAAAGTTAGCACTGCTTTTGCTAATCTACCTCCATCCATGGGCATGGCAAAAATAAACATATTAAAGCAAAATAACAAAAAAGCAATCCAAAATAAAAAGAAAACAGGAAATTGCATTATTGTAAAATCAAAGGTTTGGGCAGTTAGTGTATTTTGTAGTATAACAGTTTCTGGCCAATAACTAGCTAAAACTGTCAAACCCAAAAAAACAAAGAATACCATTAAAATAAAATATACAAATAACCCCGAAAATGCATATAAAAATTCCTGTTTAGCATTATCAAAATCTTTACCAAATATTTTTTTAGTACCAAAGGGATAGATAATAAATTTTCTTAATTTAAGCGTAAATAAATGTGCAACTCCTATTTGCATCAAGTCATGAAGCAAAATAAACACAATAAATGCAATAAAAAGCAAAACCACAAATAGACTTTTCATGCTATGAAAAATTATTAATCCTAGCAATAATCCTAAAATAAAGAAAATTAATGTAGAATCAATTTCAACTATGCCAAACTTCAAGCTAAACTTAGGCAGATTTGTATCCCCAAAAGGAGCCTTAAGCTTAGCCAAGAAAGACATAATATTACCTTACTATAAAGTTTCTATTTCCAAACCCTTGGTTGTTTTCAAACAAACATTAATTATAAAACCAATTATATATGCCAAAATAAACATTATTATTGGAACTAAAATCAATTGTGCCACTGCGCCCAATACCCAAGCACTCCATGTAGTAGCCTGCGCAACCATGTAGCTTTTACCAGTTACCGCTCTTAAAACCAAATCAACTACCAAAGTAATGAAAGTTAAAAGAAGCCCATACATTGTCAAAAATTTAGCCAATGAAAAGTACTTTATTTTTGAAATTATTATTCCTGTCATTTATAAACCCTCCAATAATACCCTATTTATAAAAGCCTTGTTATAAATATAATAA
>CAIWXP010000059.1 GCA_903916665.1 Candidatus Iainarchaeum sp.
AAAGCTCAAGTAGTAGAGTTTGATAAGACTGTTAAACAAATTGGTCAATTGGACAAAGCTCTAAAAAAATCAAATAGTCCAACTGTTAAGAATAGACAAACTATGGACACTGCAAGACAACAAAATAATTTATAATTTTAAATGTCTAAGATAGATGACAAATATATAAAAGCGTTAGATACATTTACAGGGTCATTGGAGCAAATTGTTGAGACACTAAAAGCACAACAAAAAAATAATACTGCTGATGTTGTTATTGAGTTTTTAAAAACTCCAATGGACAATTTAGTTGAAGTTGTTTCTGATCTTAAAAAAATAACACAAGATGGATTCGCTAATCTTAAATCTCAGAATGAAATTATTTTAAAAAAGATAGAAAGTATAAAACAACAGAAAGAGTCAGGTGCCGTTGAGAAAATTGAAGATCCTAAAAATAAGAATAAAATTGTTGATGGCATAAAGGTTATTATGTTAATTGCTGGTGGAGTTTTAGCATTAGGATTAGCATTTAAGATAATAGGTAAGGTAGATTTTCTTTCTGTTGTGGCATTATCTGGTGCTATTTTAATGATGTCAATTGCATTTAGTAAAATAGCAGCTATTAAAGAGTTGACTTATGCTAAGGTTTTTGTTATTTCATCTGTTTTACCAATAATGGCATTAGGCTTGTTAGCATCTGGTTTGATATTAAGCGCATTTCCTACTATTGGCTTAATGCAAGGTATATCTATGATTATAGTTGGTGCTACTGTTGGAATTGCTGCGTATCTTCTTATTACTGCAATGAGTAAAATTGATATAAAGAAAAATGGTAATGTAATTAAATCTTTGCCTTATATTATGCCACAAATAGCATTAGGTTTATTAGCATCTGGTTTAATATTAAGTGTATTTCCTACTATTGGTTTAATGCAAGGTTTATCAATGATTATTGTTGCTGCCACTGTTGGTGTTGCGGCATATCTTCTCATTACCGCAATGAGTAAAATTGATATTAATAAAAATGGTTATATAATTGATGAATTACCTTTTATTTTACCATCAATTGCATTAGGATTATTAGCATCAGGCTGGATGTTAAAGGCTTTCCCAACAATAGGTTTAATGCAAGGTTTATCTATGATTATTGTAGCTGCAACAGTGGGTGTAGCCGCATATCTTCTTATCACAGCATTGAGCAAACTTGATATGGAAAAAAATGGAGAATTAATTGTTACATTACCATTTATTTTACCTCTTATTGCATTAGGATTAGTTTTATCAAGTGTTATATTACAAGCTTTTATGCCAATTAAAAACCCATTATCATTGTTACTTGGTAGTTTAGTTATTGGTTTATCTGTATTAATTTTCACTCCAACTATTATGCTTTTAGGCAAAATGGATCTTAAACAAATAGGTAAAGGTGTACTTGCTATTCCAATGATTGCTGGCGCTATTCTTGCTACTTCTTGGATATTTCAATTATTACCTACAAAAATGACATATCCTGATTGGAAATGGTCTCTTAGTGTTGGTTTAAGTGTTGCAGTATTTGCTCTTATAGTAACTGGTGTAGGATTTCTTGCTACTAAATTTAAAAAAGAATTTGAGGCTGGATTATTAGGTATAGTTGCAATAGCCGCAATAATTGCAGTGACAGATTATTTTATTAGTCAAGGTGATTATACTAAATATCCTGATTGGAAATGGCCTCTTGGTGTTGGATTATCCATTGGTGTGTTTGGACTTCTATCTTTTGGTATTGGATTTTTAGCAAATTTAAATAAAACTGCATTTGCACTTGGATTATTAAGTGTTGTTGCTTTATCAGCAGTAATATTTATTAGTGATTGGATTTTGAGTAAAGGCACATATGATAAATATCCTGATGTTGAGTGGTCTAAAGGATTAGGATTATCATTAGGAGTTTTTGGTGTTGCAGCTTTAGCTATTGGTTTAATAGTTTCAACTGGTGCTGGTGCTGTTGTAATGGCATTAGGTGTAGCTTCTATTCTTGTTATTGCTGCATCTATGTTGGCAGTAGACGCTATATTTAGTTTAGGATCATTTACTAATTATCCGTCATCTGAATGGGCATCAGGTGTTTCTAAATCAATGGCGTTATTTTCTAGTTTTGGTGTTGAAGGAAACCCTGGAATTCTTGGTGCTATTGGCGGTGTAGTTTCAGGATTCATAAAAGGTGTTGGTGGTGCAATGACATCAGCAACTATGATACCAATTGCAATGAGTATGGTTGCCGTTGATAAAATATTTAGTCAGGGAAGTTTCACTAAATATCCAACATCTGAATGGGCATTAGGTGTTAGTAGTGCGATGGCAATATTTTCAAACCCTGATATATTAAAAAATTTCTCAGAGTTTTCTGGTCAATTGAAAGATTTGCCTGATATTTCTGCATTAGACACTACATCTTCATCTATTGCTAAATTGGCAAGTTCTTTTGCCACATTAGCAAGTTCTATTGGTTTAGTAAACACTAATCTACAAGGATTTACTGGTTTATATAAGGATTTATCTATAATAAATGATAACAAGTTTAGTAATTTAAAAACTTCTGATAAAGCTACTTTTCAAATAGTAAACCAATCAGCCGAAAAACAAGTAAATTTATTATCATCTGGTATCAATAGTTCATCTGATAATTTGCCTAATATTGTAGATAGCTCAGTAAAAGATAGCAAATCTTTACAAATGAATGAAGAAAGTGAAAAACAAAAAAAATTCTATAGTGATATTTCAGATATTAAATCTTTATTATATGATATTAAAGATTCTATGGACCAACCTGCTCAGGCTGGAAGTTTTTATAAATAAAAAAACTTTAATTATTTTTTAATCTATAAATAACGTGAAAATATATTGGGTAGAACCTTATATTGATTATATATAATTAAAAAAACAATAATGAAAAGATTTTTATACTTAATAAGATATATTAAACTTCTTAAGCAGAATAAAAAAGTTTTATCTGATTCTAGAATTGATAACAATCTAAACCCTCTTGGTGTTCAATATGATTGGATATACAGATTATATACTGTACTAAATTTACCATTTGAGGATAAAGAAAATATGGATAAGTATGGTTATTATTA
>CAIWXP010000060.1 GCA_903916665.1 Candidatus Iainarchaeum sp.
ACTAAAACAAGAAAAAGAAAAACCTAAATTAATTACATTGAAATAAAGCTTTGGCTTTATTTTATTTCTTTTTTATTTCTAATTGCTTACTTTAACAAATTTTCCATTTAGAGCTTGCTTTATTATTATGTCTTTTTTAACATCTCCATTTTTGTTGAAAGTTATATTGCCTGAAACGCCATCAAAGTTTTTTGTATTTTCTAATTGTTCTTTTGCACAATCAGTATTATTATCACAATTTGAAATTACGTTTGCAATCAAATACAATGAATCATATGAATTTGCTACGGTTAAATCAGGTAATTCATTATATTTTGATTTATAGGCATCAACAAATTTCATTGTTTCAGAATTGGTTAAATCTAATTCAAATGGATAAGCATAGGTTAGACCATTTACTGTATTTCCATATTCTTTTATTAATTTTCCATTTTCCGATCCCCATGAACCAATCCATTTTGTTTTTACTCCTAATTCTTGTGCTTGTTTCATTAATAATCCTAACATTGGGCCAGTTGCATGCAAATTAAATATTGCATCTGGATTTTTATCTTTTATTTTTGTTATTTCTGTTCTTAAATCAGAATCATTTAATTGAAAACTTTCTTCGCCTACAATTGATCCACCTAATTTTTCAAATTCTATTTTGAAATCATTTGAATGTTCTAATCCAAATGGGGTATCTTGTCTTAAAACACCTAATGTTTTAACATTCATATCATAATAAGCATAATTTGCCAATAGAACCATCATTTCTCTTGTTGTTGGAATTGTTCTAAAGAAATAATCGTCTTTACTTAATGAATCCAATGTTGTTACAGGAGAAATTAATATTACTTTATTTTTATTTGTTATTGGAACAATTGTTTCAGTTGTCGAACTCCAAGAATCACCAATAACATATTTTACATTATCTATTTCTATTAATTTGTTTATTGCTTTTGTTACAATCTCATTATTAACTTGGCTATCTTCAATAATTAAATTTATTTTCTTGCCATTTATTCCTCCATTAGCATTAATTTGTTCCTGTGCTAATGTTAATCCTCTAATTTCTTGTTGACCATTATAGGCGCCCACACCAGTAATAGTTGCAATGGCACCAATATCTATTGTATTATCATTTGGCAAACTAAACAAACCAATTGTACTATTCAAAACTACTGCGCCTAAAACAACAATTGCTAAAATTATTCCTAAAATATATCTTGTTTTCATATCAACACCTCACTCAATAAGTAAACTTGTGCTGGTGTTAGATATATTCAATTACTCTCCAGAAAAAGAGAGTGAATAAGATAGATATAAAAATAACAAATACAATAGTATAATATGGATACAAAAATACTCGAAGATTTGGGACTAAAGAACTCTGAGATTAAAATCTATTTGTGTTTATTACAAAATCCTAAAATTAAAGCAGGAGAAATAATTAAAAAAACTAATTTAGCCAGTTCAGCAGTATACAATTCGTTAAATTCGCTTTTAGAAAAAGGCATTATTCAATATAATAATCACGGTGTATCAAAACAATATTCTGCATTGTCACCAAAACTAATATTAGATTATATTGATAACAAAAAAACCGAATTTCTAAATGTGCTCCCAGATTTAGAAAAACGATATAACAAAAGCGATGAAAATTATTCTGTCCAAATATTTGCAGGATATAAAGGATTATTTTTCATGTTAAATCAAGTATTAAAAGAATCAAGAGAAAATGATGAATTTTTGTTTTTTTCTGCAAATAGCCCTAGTCAAAATAAAGAACTACAAGATTTTTTTACAAAATATGATGCAAAAAGAATTGAAAAGAAATTAGATATTAAAGGAATAGCAAATAAATCATTAAAACAATATTATGAAAAAAGGCAAATATACAAATATATTAAATTAGTTCCTTTTGTTGTGCCAGAAGGATTATCAATGTGCAAAGATTATACAATGATAATTGCTTATGAAGATAAACCAATAAGTATTTTAATAAAATCAAAACAAATAACAAAAATGTACAAACAATTTTTTTATCAATTATGGAATATGAAAAAGGTGTGATATTTTATGAATAAATATATGAAGGAAGCATTGAAAGAAGATTTAAAAGGAATTCATAATAAAGAAGGTGGGCCTTTTGGTTGTGTTATTGTTTACAAAGGCAAAGTAATTGCAAAAGGTCACAACTTAGTTACAAGTTCAAAAGATCCTACTGCACATGCAGAAATTGTTGCAATTAGAAAAGCATCTAAAAGATTGGGCAAGTTTGATTTGAAAGATTGCGAATTATATACTACTTGCGAACCCTGTCCAATGTGCTTTGCTGCAATTCATTGGGCAAGAATAAAAAAAGTGTATTATTCGGCAAGTAGAAAAGATGC
>CAIWXP010000061.1 GCA_903916665.1 Candidatus Iainarchaeum sp.
CATCAAAAAGAATAGTAATATCTCCATCTTTTCCCTTTCCATGCAAAACATTATTTTCGTGTGCAATAAATTCTTCTGGTAATTTATTTTTTCGCATATAGTTTAGATAATACTGTATATTGCTTTCCTGTTTTATTTTATCTTTTATTCTATACATATCCAAATTTATAAAAATACCATTTGGTTTTAAACAAGTATAAATCTTTTTCAAAATTCGTTTTTTATCTGGATTCTTTAGATGATGCATTGTGAAGGACATTATAATACATTCTGATTTTGGAAGATCAATTTTCATAACATCTTTATTTATTGCTTTGAAATCATATTTAATTAATTTCTTTTTTGCAATTGATAAATATCTTTTATCTAAATCATAACCAATTATTTTTATTTTCTTATTCTTAATAAAAATTACTTTATCTAAATTTGCAGTTCCACAACCTAAATCAATTATTCTTTTTATTTCACTAGGAATTAGTTTTGTAGTATCCTTTAACATACCCTCATATTTAGGATAACACCTACCAATTAAATAATCATAATTACCCAAAGATTTCATAGTCTCACAGTTTGTATCCTAGGCAACCGCCATTGCAGGAAAGATTTTCCCTTAAATTGCAATTCTTACAACAATCAAAAGATGGTTTTAATATTATTTTATTCATTTCTTTTCTTATTTGTTTTTCTATCTTTAAAAATTCTAAAACACTATTAAATTTTCTATATTTTATTAAATCTCTTGCTGGCGGACACAATGCAATACCGTTATTATAAATTGTGAATTCCATACCACATTTAGATCTTAACCCCCCAAGTTTACTATATTTCTTTAATTGCTCTTTTGTGAATGCACAGGGAAATATTGCTCTTTCTGCGAGCATTTTTGTATTTGGATATTTTATTTTAAACTCTTTTATAAAATCTATAATATTATTGGCCATTTTTCTCATTGATTCTGGCGTAAAATAACTTAAATCTTTTAAACCAAAAACCTTTGTATTGAAAGAATATTTTAACATTACTTTTGATTTATTAGTTTCTTTTAATTTATCATAAAAATCAAATATTAATTTCTTTTCAATTAAAGAGTTGCTTGAAAAGTTTACTCTCAAATCTAAAACTTTTTTCGCATCAATCAATTTATTTACTTTTTTCATGAATTCTTTATCTTTATTTAATATGTTTAATTTTGAAAAATCAATATGTAACACAATATATTTAATGGATTTATCAAATAATTTATCAATATGAATTCCAGAAGTATAAACTAATAATTTCATTTTATATTTTTTGCAAATATTTAATAATTCATCATAATGGGCGTATTCTGTTGGTTCTGAGCCAATTAGACCCACTCTATTTATGCCTGCTTTTTTTAGTATTTTAATATATTTTTCAAACTCAAAAATAGAAAATTCTAAATTAGATTTATTATTTTTAATATATGCTCTTTCATAACAATATTTACAACCAATACTACACGGGCCTTCTTTTATTTGAAATAAAATCCATTCATCATTAGTTAATAATTTAGACATATGTGATTACCTTATCATAATAAGAATATAAAATATATAAATGCTTACTAAAATAAAAAAATAGAAAAAGAATAGAAGCTATAAGCTTCTCATTCCTGTGTGTAATTATGCATCATACTCGTGAACGTCAAAGCATCTGAATGGCACGCGTATGCGGGACTTCTGAGGTATCGATGTCCTATGCGTCGTATTCATGGACATCAATTCCTTTTACTTTGTCCATCTTACCTTTTCTTGATCCTACAACAGCTAATATGCCTCTGCTCTTTGATAGTTCAACTAATCTCTTAGTTATTATTCCATCAAACAAAAGGTATGCGCCATTCTTTTGATCTTTAACCTGTTTCAAAATATCTTTAACTTTTGATTCTTCAGTTAATTTTCCATCCTTGTCAAAGAATCTTGCACTGAATGTATTTTTTAATTCATTCATGTTCTTTTTAACATCAACAGGATATCCTTTGAATTGGTCTTCTCTTTCAGGTAATTTAAATGTACTTTGTCTTGCAGCCGATTCTTTTCTTGGTTCTTCATGTTTATTTTCAAAAACAACTTCTGTTTTTATGTGCGAAGGAACATTAGAAATAATATCATTTACTTCTTCTGCAATAATATTTTGTTCTTTTAATTCTTGTCTAATATCTGGTTTATACTCTGGCTTTGGAGCATATTTTGGAAATTTGTTAAACTCTTCTCTTCTATTATCTAAGGGTCTTGGAGACGATCTTGGGCTATCATGATAGCTTGGTCTTGGACTTGAGCTAATTGATGTGCTGTGATAACCATTTCCGTTGCTATTGCTTGGGCCATTGCTGTGATATGAAGGTCTAGCAGAGTAATTATTATTGGGAGCAGAAGAACTACTATGAGTTGAGTAACTGCTTACTGTGTTACTTGATCTTGAAATGCCCGAATCTGTGTTCTTTTCATGAACTTCAATATCTAGAGTGTTGAATAGGTCATCATCATTAGATTCCCAGTATTTTTCTCCTAAGTCTATTTCGCCAGACTGCTTGTTAGTTTGAGCAACAGGTATTCTTTTACTTAAAGCAGCCAAAATCTGTTTCTTGGTTAATTCTTCCACTTCTAAACCCATTGGTGCTCTTGCAATAAAGTCAATTTCAGCAATTTGCAATAGTTTCTTTAAATCTAAAACTCCACCTCTGTCACCATCTAGAAAAGCAACAGTTGTTTTTCTTTTAGTTAAATCAACAATACTTTGAGGTATCTTTGAACCCCCCATAGCAATTGCGTTCTTGATATTGTATTTTAATAAATTCAAAACATCTGCTCTTCCTTCAACTAGGATTATTTCTTCACTTTCTTCCACTGTTGGGCCGGCAGCCAATTTATCGGGACCAAAGGCAATAACCTTGGCAGTTTGAATATCAAATCTTACTTCATTTGTTATTTCTGTACTATCAGGTATTTCTTCATTCAAAATGTTTGCCAATAGTTCCTTTGCTCTGTTAACAATTTGCTTTCTCTTTGCGCCTCTAGTATCTTCAATACCTTCAGTTTTAAAGAATGCATCACAGGGGCCTACCTTATCAACTACTTCGATTGTTGATGCCAATATAGCAGTTTCAACCATATCTGCTCCAGAAGGAATAGTCAAAGTTCCCTTAGTAACTCCTCTTTCAGAAGCTAGTTCTAGTTCAATTCTTCCTATTTTACCTGCGCTTTGAAGTTCTCTTATGTCTAAGTCTTCACCAATTAGTCCTTCAGATTGACCGAAGATTGCACCTATAATATCGTGTTTGTCTACAACACCTTTGATTTCAAAAGATTGTCTAATAATATACTTAGCTTGATTCAAGTATGTTTTTGCCATTAAATATCTACTCCTGGATTACCGAGTAGGAACAAATAGTGATATTGCCTTCTTGCTCTTTGCAACACGCAACACCTTAAAGTGGTTAGACTCTCCTTGTACTATGTCTGCATCAACATCGAGTTCCTTCAGGAACTTTAAAAGCCCTTTATTGGCTTTTCCTTCAAATGCCGGCTCTTTAATTTTAAATATAAAGGCCTCTTTATTTTTGTCATAACCTAAAAACTCATTCTTACATGAATGAGGCTTAATAAATATCTTAATTGTAAAACTATTTGTCTGTTCCATTTTCTTTAATCCTTATAATATAATGTATAAATAGGTTTATAAATTATGACTTCAAGATACTTATATGATTTTTAAGGATCAAGATTTTGTTGCCCAACTAGCACTTTTTAGAGTCTATTCTTGGACCAGCACAGTTCTATTAGCAGTACTTGCTTGTTTGTTGGCAAATAGTGGTAGTTATCTGTGGCCTGCAATTTTATCTTTAATTTTATGGTTTGATTTAAATTATATTTCTGAATTTATCCAAAAAGATAAAGGAAGAATTACTCATACTTTATTTTTAGTTATTTTAATTGGGTTTAGTATATTTTTCACATTAAATAATTTATTCGCATTGATTTCTAATTTGATCTTTTTGTTGTTGTGTATAAGTTATGGTGTAAAAAAGATTTGGAAATTTGGCTATGTTTCCTATTTAATTCGAGGAATTCAGCAATCATTTCTTTTTTTAACTATTTATTTCTTTTGTCAAGGAATTCTAACTTCAATAAATTGGTATTTTGTAATTATTGTGTTCTCGTTGATTGCGGGAAGAAATTTAATTGGTGATTTGAGAGATGTTAAACACGATAAACTCACCTTGGCAACCAAATCTATTTTATTGGCAAAAATAATTTCTTTTATCTTACTAATAATAACCTGCGTTTTTTCATATTTATTTATACAAAATGTTTATTTATTAATTCCAATTATTATAATGTTAATCCTATTACTTTCATTTAATCAATTTAAATTACATAGAATTTGTGTGATATTAACAACTAGTTATTTTGTTGGTTTATTGATAATATTCACAAATAATTATTTATATTTATTAGCAATACCAATTGATATTATTCTATCAATTCTATTTTATAAAAAAGTTTATAGAGAATCTAATAAATATATATAATGGGAAAAATAAAAAAAAGAGATACTTATTAATTTAATAAATATCTGAACCTAATGCAATATCTTTATCTGGCATTAATAGAGAAACTTTTTCTGTCCCATCTTCTAATTTTTGAGACGCAGCTAATAGCATTCCTTGAGAAACAAAAGGGCCTAATTTTCTTGGTTCTAAATTACTTACAACAATTACATATTTATTTTGTAAATCTTCCTTTGTGTAATATAATTTCAAACCCGCAACCAAAGTTCTTTTTTCTACTTCACCTAAATCAACGGTTAACTTGAATAATTTATCTTTGCCTGAAATATCCTCGGCCATTAATATTTTGCCTACTTTTAGCTTAATCTTTGAAAATTGATCGTAATTAATATATTCTAATGTTTGCACACCTTCAACAGCTTCCATAACTTCACCTTATATAATATAACACCAAAATGAATAAAAATCCCATTTAATGCCAAAATAGACATATATTTATATTATAATCCAGTCAAAATTAATATACTAATTGAAAAGCTCGCTAGGGGTTATCGTACAGCGGCTAGTATAACAGTCTCCAAAACTGTCTACCAGGGTTCGAGTCCCTGTAACCCCATCTCTACCGGTTTCTTTTCAAAAAAGAAACCAGAAGTTTCGCAAAGAAAACCAAGTGCCATAAAGGCACAATAATTAATATTTATTAAATGGTGATTTAATGGTTACAAAGAAAAATGAAAATGTAGAAATAAAAACAGAAAATAAAAAAGAAGAAAAAATAGAAATGAAACATGTTTATATGGTAGATTATTATATTAAAGACCTATCATTAAATAAATTCTTAGAAACAAATGTTCCAAACAAAATAAATCCAAATCCAAACGATAATGTTGTTGTATTTAAAGGAGAAAAACCAATTTTAGAAGGAATGGGCAATTTATTTCCTCAAGTGGAAGATACAATTCAAAAATTAAAAAATAATGAAGAAAAAACTTTGAAATTAACACCCATTGATGCCTACGGTTTAAGAAATAAAGAATTGGTTAAAGTAGTTCCGTTAAATGCATTTAAAGAAAATAAAATAAACCCATTTGTTGGATTAACTTTTGAAGCAGAAGGAACCTACGGTGTTGTTAAAAGTGTTTCTGGTGGAAGAGTTTTAGTTGATTTTAATTCGCCCTATGCGGACCACGAAATTGAAGTTTATGTTCGAAAAATAAAAACTTGTAACGATAAAGAAGCAGTTGAAACTATAGTTCATAATTTCTTTGAAAAAACAGGTGCAAAATTAAAAAGTTTTGAAAATGAAAAAATTGTTATTGAACTAACTCCTCAAGGCGGAGCAAGTACAGAAATGTACAAACAAATATTTGAAGGATTCTTTAAGAATTTTGCCAAATATAAAGAACTAGTTCTTGAAGAGAAAAAATAAAGCTAAAGAATAGCTTTATTAACTCTTTTTTTCTTAATTATATATGCAATTCGAAGAGTTTTCTGAAAAGTTAAGCCTATTGGAAACAACTGAATCTAGACTAAAGATTAGAGACTATACCTTCGACTTGTTTTCAAGCCTAGATCCAGAAGAAAGAAGATTTACTACTTATTTATTACAATCAAGAATATTTCCAGCCTATCAAAACAAAGAATTAAACATAGGCCAAAGCATAATTATCCAAGCAATATCAAAAAGTTTTGGACAATCAATAAAAGAAATAGAACAGAAACACATGTCTTTAGGAGATCTTGGACAAACAGCAGAATATTTCTCAAACATAAGAATGCAAAAATCATTATTCTCAAAAAAAATTTCATTAAAAGAAGTCTATGATACTTTAAAAAAATTAGTTGAAATGCAAGGAAAATCAAGTACCGACAATAAAATTGGTTTATTAACTTCCCTTTTTAATAATAGTTCTGCAAAAGAAACAAAATATATTACCAAAATAATTTTAAAAAGTTTAAGATTAAACCTCGGTGTTCAAACTATTATTGAAGCCTGCGCATTAAAAGTAATGAAAGATCAAGGCTATAACTTGCACGATGAAAATATGCAAGAATATAAAAAAATAAAAGAAATAATTGATATTAAACAAAGTATTTCAAATGATTTGGGTTTAGTTGTTTCGTTGGTTTTTAATTTTGGCATTGATGCATTAGATGCTGTTAAAATGATTCCTGGAATACCTATAAAAAGTGCTTTGGGAGAAAGAGAAAAAAGTCCAGAAGCAATTATTGAACGTTTGGGCTATTGTATGGTTGAAGGAAAATACGATGGTTTTAGAACCCAATTACATAAATTAGAAAATAAAATAAATATGTATTCAAGAAGAGGAGAAGATTCAACAAATTATTTTCCAGAATTTGTTCCCCTATTACAAAAAATTAAACATGATTTTATTTTAGATTGCGAAGCCATAGGTTACGATGTTAAAAGTAAAAAGTTTTTAAGTTTTCAAGAAACAATTAAAAGAAAAAGAAAATACGATATTAAAGAAGTTTCAGAAAAAATACCAATTAAATTAATGGTATTTGATATATTATATTTAGATGGAAAAGAAACAATGAATTTGCCTTTGGAAGAAAGAAGAAAATTAGTTGAAAAACTAATTGCAGAAATAAATTGTGAAAATATTCAAACAACAATAGCAATTAAAACAGATAAACCAAGAGAATTAAAATCGTTCTTTGATAAATGTTTAGAATTAAGTTTAGAAGGAATAATGGCAAAGGATCTAAAGAAATCCTATGTTCCTGGTTCAAGAGATTTTGGTTGGATTAAATTAAAGAAAAATTATTTAGAAGGCCAAGCAGATAGTTTTGATGTTTGTATTGTTGGTTATTTTAATGGGCAAGGTAAAAATAATAATTTGCCTTCTAGTTTACTATGTGCTGTCTATGATGAAGAACACAATGTTTACAATGTAATTGCAAAAGTTGGTTCTGGATTAACTGAAGAACAAATGAATTTTTTTAAATTAGAATTTGAGAATATAAAAACATCAAAACCAGAAAATGTTAATACTGATTTAAAAGCAGATGAATATGTTGAACCGAAATATGTTATTGAAATTATTTGTGATGAAATTACAAAAAGTCCTTTATATAAATTTACAAAAGGATACTCATTTAGATTTCCTAGATTTATTAAAATAAGAGATGATAAAAGTTCTCAAGACACAACAACTGTTGAAGAAATTGAAGAAATGTACTATTTACAACACAAAAATCAAACACCAATTAGATGATAACTATGAAAGCACATATTAAAAACAAAGTACCAAAAGGAAAATTTAGAACCTATCATTTAACTCGTGCATTGTCATTACACGAAATTAAAAAAATTCCTTGTAAGACTTTTTCTGTTTCTCCAAGTACATTAAAAAGATTTTCAAAAAAAGTAAAAGAATTTTTAACCCATAACAAATATCATTTGTTAATAGAAAAACACAAAGGAAAACCTTTAGAAACTGATCCAAAGGAAATATTAGAAATAATTAAGGCCTATAGATCTGGACAAAGCTATAGAGCTATTGAAAAGAAATTTAAAATTGCAAAAAGTACTGCACATTATTTAGTTAAGCATGCAAAGAAAACAAAAATAAAAAAATCAGGAACAATAATTACTGTTTAAGCCCTTAGTTTAGTTCTTCTTAAATCTACAGTTCTTCGAGCTCTTTCATTTAATGCAGTTCTTCTTTGTTCATTTATTTTAACTACTCTTTGTTCTTCTACTTGTTTTCTTCTCGAAATTAAATCTTTAATAACCCCTTCTTTAAATTGTTTATCAAATTCTAATCTTAGATCTTTAAATTTCATAAACTTTTCTCTTAATTCGGGTTCTAAACTTTCTTCAACTAAAAAATCTCTATTATATATTCTTATTATTATATCTTTTGGTAAATTTAATATTACTCCTTGTACATAGCTTAACAATCTTAATCTTTTTGCAGTTTCTGGATGTTCTTGAATTAATTTTTCCCAATTAATGGTTGGTAAACTATGACTATATAATTGAGATACCAATTCGCCAGGCAAAATAAATAGTTCTTCACAAATATCTTTTATTGCGTAGGCAGTTACTGCATCAAAATTTTCATTACTAACAATATCTTGAACAGATATATCTACTAATATTTTAAACATTTTTTTTGCTTCTTTATCATTTTCTAAATCTTTTTTAGCAGCTTTCATTTTTTCAACAAATTCAGGTTTGGCAGAAAAAGTAGTATATGCAGAGTATCCGTAATCTATCGCTGTTGGACCCCCCATCAAAAACAAAAGTACCAAATATATCAACGGGCCACTTTGTTTTATTGCTTGAACATATTCCAATGCTCTTGGTTCTGGCAAAACACCTTTTGCAAAAGTCAAGCTATCTTTTGGTTTATCAGCATCTAGCATTTTTTGAACTATTTTTGGATATCTTAAATCTGGTTGTTTCTTTGCCATAAACATCACACTTTTGGTTGCCATTTAAATTTTACTAATTCATCATGTACTTCTTTAAAGTATTTATAATCTTCGCTATTAGAATCTAAAATTCCTATTGCATGTTCCAAATATTTAATTATAATAAATCTACCTACAATCTTTGTTCTTAATCTTGTATGATCTAAAAAATATCTTAATTGATAAACCCAATGTTTTGGATCTTCTTCTAATTTTGGTTCATTTTCTTCTAACCACATCATTGCTAAATCATCATATCTACCAAAGCTCGCATTGTCAAAACCCTCTGGCAGACCTTCAAATAAACTAATTACATTTCCACCTAATTTGAATTCTCGCGCTTTTTGATCTGCAATTTTATGTGCAAAATCCAAATGCAACACTCTGGGTTCTTTGGGCATTATATCACTCTAAATGTATTGCGGGTTTATTTGATTTTGCTTTTCCTGCTTTGTTTTCAGGATCATATTTTGCTTTATCATTAACAGCAAATACTTTTATTGTTAGGTTTGTTTTCTTTTCTATACTTGAAACATCTTTCAATAATTCTAATTCATTTGGAATTACATAAACAAATGCTTTGCTAATAGAATTATCTCTTTTATCTTGAATAACTTTTAATATTTTTCCTAAATCTTCAGATAGGTTTTCAATTGCTTGATCTTCTTTATCAAATTTTAAATTTATTTTTGATTCATTAACTTTATCAAAAGTACTTTGTGAAATAAAACCTTTGTTACCAAATCTATTCCATAGTTCTTCAGTAATGTGAGGACAAAATACATGTAACATTTGTATATACTTATTTGCAGATTCTTTTGATATTGTTTTTTCATTTTGCATGGTTTCAAATAAAGCTCTTAATTTTATTGTTGAAACATTGTATTTGAAATTTTGAACATCATCAAAAAATTCTTTCAATGTTTTATTTATTTTATGTTCGAATTTTTCAGAATCTTTTCCAAACCTAATGTTCTCAAAAAATGAATAAACTTTTCCAATAAATTTATGTGAGCTTTGCATTCCGCTATCCGTCCAAATAACATCTTTATCTGGAGATGCATTTGAAATCAAATAAAATCTTAATGCATCAGCACCAAATTTTTCTATTGTATCTAAAGGCTCGATTACATTACCTCTTGATTTTGACATTCGTTCCCCATCAGCTGCTTTAACAATACCTTGAGTAAAATATCTCAAAGCAGGCTCATCAAAATTAATTAATCCTAAATCATGTAATACTTTTGTATAAAATCTAATGTAAATTAGGTGCATTGTAATATGTTCTGGCCCACCAATATATTGATCTATTGGACACCAATGATTTACTTTGCTAGAATCAAATATTTCCTTTGAATTCTTTGGATCACAGTATCTTAAATAATACCATGAACTGTTTACAAAAGTATCCATTGTGTCTGTTTCTCTTCTTGCTTTTCCTTTACATTTAGGACAAGTAGTATTAACCCAAGAATCATTTGTTTTTAAAGGATTACCTTGACCAAATTTAACATCTTTTGGAAGAGTAACAGGTAGATCTTTTGCATTTAATGGAACTATTCCACATTTATCACAATATACTACTGGAATTGGTGTGCCCCAATATCTTTGTCTTGAAATTAACCAATCTCTTAATTTATATTGAACTGTTTTTTTACCTAGACTCATATGTTGTAGGTATTCAGTTATTGTATCTATTGCTGCTCTATTATTTAATCCATTGAACTTTTCTGAATTAACTAATATTCCATTTTCAGTATAGGCTCTTTGCATTGTTTTTGAATCTAAATTATTTTCTTTATTTTGTATTACAACTTTAATATTAATACCATATTTTTTTGCAAATTCAAAATCTCTTTGATCATGACTTGGAACGGCCATTACCATTCCTGATGCATAGTCTGCAACAACAAAATTACCTGCATAAACTGGAACTTTTTCTTTTGTTAATGGATTAATTGCATAGGCCCCAGTAAATACTCCTTCTTTCTCTAAATTTTCTAACTCTTTCTCTGAAACACTTTTTAATTTCTTTAAAAACTCTTCAACTTTTGATTTTTGTTCTTTTGTTACCAAATCAAATAACCTATTGTGTTGTGCACTAATTACTAAAAAAGTAACACCATACAATGTATCTGGTCTTGTTGTAAACACTTTCCAATCTTCATTGTTAATATTAAAAATAACTTCAGTACCAAAAGATTTTCCAATCCAATTCTTTTGTAATACTTTTGCTCTTTCTGGCCAATCTAATTTTTCTAATCCTTGTAATAATGGTTCAACATATTTTGTTATATTATAAAACCATTGTTCTAAATGTTTTATTTCTATATCAGTATCTTCATGTCTCCAACATTTTCCATTTACAACTTGTTCGTTTGCTAAAACTGATTCACATTTGGGACAATAATTAACTGGTGCTTTTTTTCTATAGGCTATTCCTTTTTCCAACATTTGCAAAAAGATCCATTGATCCCATTTATAAAATTCAGGATCGCTTGTTTTCAAAGCTCTTGACCAATCATAGCTCCAACCCATTGCTTTTTGTTGTTTCATAAAGTTAGCAATTGATTTCTTTGTGTAATCTTCTGGATGAGTATTATTTTTTATTGCTGCATTTTCTGCAGGCAAACCTAAAGAATCATAGCCAATAGGGTATAACACATTAAATCCTTGCAATCTTTTGAATCTAGTGTAAATATCTCCTAAAGTATAGGTAAATGCATGCCCCATGTGTAATCCTGCGCCAGAAGGGTAAGGAAACATGTCTAAAACATAGTACTTGGGTTTCTTGCTTTGGTCTGATACTTGAAAGATTTTCTCCTTTTCCCATGCTTCTTGCCATTTAACATCTATTTCTTTAAAATTCACAAATTCAGCCATAATAATCACGCAATTCAATATAATATGTTAAAATATATAAGAATTAGGTGAAAAAGGTTTAAAAATAGGGTTTAATCGTAAATCTTTTCTATGATCTTGTCAATAACATTTTCTGGTAATTCTTTGCTTTGCTTTATTGCCACACGCATATCTTCAGGAGAATATTTATCTTTAAAGGGTTTTAACTTTGCAGTTAAAGTTTCAATCTCGTCTTTATATTTAGTAAAAATATCACTTTGAATATTTAATTTCTTTTCCAAGTTAATCTTTTTATCTTCTGGCATTTTATTATCAACAAAATTCTTTGCTTTTTCAAATCCTCTTTGCTCTTGAAGATTTTGTAATTTTATCTTTCCATCTAATAAAGAAACTCTTTTTTCTAATTCTATTTTTTGTTCTTTAAATACATCTTCAGTGACTTCTTGTTTAAAGAATTTTCTTTGTAATTCTCCTAAAGTTTGTTTTGCAATTGTCAATTCGTCTTGCAATTCATCAATGCTTTTTCCAACCAATTGTTTTTCAAATTGTTTTTGTTTCTTTGATATACTTCTCAAAACAATTCCTAAAATTACAAATAATAATAAAATTCCTAAAAATATATAATAAACAAACA
>CAIWXP010000062.1 GCA_903916665.1 Candidatus Iainarchaeum sp.
AAATTTATTAAATTAAGATATATTTAGGATATTTATTATATTTGAGGTTAAAAATAATTTAATAGGTTTAAAATATTTATAATTTTTATGGATTTGTGATTCTATGGTTTTTTTAAAAAAAGGGCAGGCGAGTATTGAATTTTTAATTATATTTGCAGTTTCACTGGTTATTTTTTTAGGATTGTTTGCATATTCTTCCTCTTTCCTAACAACACAAAATATTGAAAACACTCAAAAAACAACAGAATATTATCTAAACTCTTTAACAAAGGCAGCAAACGAAGTTTATTTCCAAGGAGTAGGAGCATCAAAAAAAATATATTTTTATGTTCCAAACGGAATAGATGCAAATAAAACAGGAGTAAGTAATAATACAGTATACATGGAACTTTTTGGTTCTACAATTTATTCAAAATCAGATATTAATTTAATTGGTGAATTACCCACATCAATGGGTGGACATTATTTATATCTACGAACCTATCCTGACTATGTTTTGATTAGCCCATCAATTGTTGTTGTTAATAAGGAAGTACTCTACGAATTAATGGGAAAAAATGCACTCTATGTGGATCCTTTAAGTATAACAAATTATTCCGATGAAAATGCAACAATAAAATTATATTTAACTTGGTCCAATCCTTTGGTCAATTTAACAATTGATACTAATTCTTTTAGTTTAGCACAAATGGAAACAAAAACAATTAATGTTGATGTTAATACACAACAATTTGCATCAGGATTATATTTTGGAAATTTAAGAGTTGCAGCAGATTTTCCAACCTTTGAAGATTTAAATATTGATATTCCTATAACAGTAGATGTTGTTTCGGGCTATGGTTCAGAAATTGCAAGTTGTTTATCAGTAAATCCTCCTAAAAAAACAATAACGGTTTACAAAGGAGATAGTGTAAGCTATAGTTTTACAATTTGTAATATTTGTATTGAAGATCAAAATAATATAGTGTTCACAACAAATAGTTTAGATATAAATAGATTAACCTATCCAACTACCAAAATAGATACTATTGCATCATCAGATTGTATTTTAAAAGATATTACTGCGCACCCAAAATTATCTGATCCGTCAGGATTATATTCTGGAACAGTTACATTAACTTCAGATAGCGAGGAAGATGCAACAATAGATTTGAATTTAACTGTGCAACCCTATAAATGGAATGTATTTGCCTATGATGATTTTTCATCGGGAGGGTATAGTGGAGGTTCAGGATGGGGAGGAGATTGGTCAAAAACTGGACAGGTATCAATTGTAACAACAAATACACCACACAGTCCTAGCTATCAACTGGAATTATTAAAAGGGGGCTCAGTAAATAGATTTATAACTTTCTATGGAAGAAATAAACCCAAACTAGAATTTTGGGCAAAAATAACTGGTTTTATTCCTGGTGACGAAGCCTATATGAAAATAAGTACGACCTATTTCTTTTGGACTACTGTAAAAACATGGACTGTTTTAGATTCTACTTCCACCTATACATTAAATAGAGTTGATTTGACAAACTATAGCAATGCTCCTTTATTTTGGGTGCAATTTTCAAGAAATTCAAATAACAATACAATAGCAAGTTTGGATGTTGATGATGTAAATGTTTTTGAAACTCTTCCAGCCTAGGGATTTTATGAGTGTTATAAATTTTTTAAATATTAAAAAAAAAGCACAAACAAGTATAGAATTCTTAATAATTATTGGAGTATTATTTGCACTATTTGCTTTTGCAGTATATATTGGTGGTGAAAAAAGTTCAACAATAGGATTTCAGGAAGAATTTATTGAAGCGCAAGGAGCATCTAGATATTTAGCAAATACAATTAATGCGGTTAATATGATGCCCAATGGCACAGAAAAAATAATAACTTTAAATAATAAATATAACTATAAATTTGCCACTCATAATTATGGGTTACACCTAATTTTACCTGATTCAAATTCTTATTTTGATTTTCCATTGACTACAATGGACATTAATTTTAATGGAACAAATTATAATTATATTTCAATTAAAAAAATAAACAATTACATAGTGATTCAAGATGCAAACTAAAGGACAAATGTTAACCACAGAATTTATCTTTGGAACTACCATATTCTGTTTACTATTGGTTATGACTTTAATTTCATTTAATGATACAAATAATTTAATAAACACAAAAATAGAAAATAAAAAGAATTTTGATTTTGCATTTAATGCGTCTGATTTTTTAGTTTTAAATTCAGGGATTCCAAATAACTGGCAAGATTTAAATATAAATTCTATTTATCAAATAGGATTAGCAAAATCAAATAATGAACTAGATAAAAATAAATTATTAAAATTTATAGATTTAAATTCACAATATTCTTTAGTCAAAGATAAATTAGGCTTATCGCAATATGATTTATACATTTCTTTTGTTAATGGACAAAGTTCAAATACATTATATGAATTTGGAATTAATCCTACTAATAATTCTGCAGTAACAATAATCACAAGATATGCGACACTGGATTCTAATATTATAAAAATAAATTTAAAGGTGTGGAAATGAAAAAAGGATTTGTCATAACTTTGGATTTAATTATTGCAATATTTATAGTTATTTCAATAATAATCTTGTCAATTAATTTCTTAAATGCACACAGCAAAGAAAAAGATTATTTATATTTACAAACATTGGGGCAAGATTCATTAAGTTCTCTAAATAAATCTAATGTATTATATAATACAATAGCAAATAAAACCGCCAAAGATTTGAGGGTATTTGTAAATAATTTGCCTGCAAATATTTGTGGCGCCGTTGCAGTATATGATGCTAATCAATCAACGGTATCTGTTGAAAAAAGAGAATGCTATGCTAGCTCGGATAAAATAAGCATGTACAGATCCTATGTGTATAACAACTCAATATATTATATTAGAATAGTTTTGTGGTACGGATGAATATGAAAAAGGGATTTGTATTTAGTTTAATAGCAATAACAATAACAACCATATTACTTGGCTTTGCACTATTTTATTTTAATTTTAATGAAACTGAAAAAACACAAAACTTAAGTATTCAGGAAATAAGAAAAGTAAATTTTGTTTTGGATGATGTTAGTAATAATTTAAATTTGTTTTTAGGAAATTCAATTTATTTTGATTCTAACAAAATAAATTTCAGTTTTAATTTAAATTCACAAAAAAGTCTTTCCAATTTACAAAATTTACAATCTTTCTA
>CAIWXP010000063.1 GCA_903916665.1 Candidatus Iainarchaeum sp.
GGGATCTTTTATAAATGAATTTTTACAAGTATATTCTGCTGGCTGTGAATTTGAAGAATTGGCAAACAAAAAACAAGGTCCATTTGGAAAATCAGAATCATCCATCTGACACTTAGTCCAAGGATCTGCAATTTCTCCACTAGACATATCAATACAATTTATTTTTGTAGTTGTTCCTGAATTTGGTTGAGATGTACTTAATGTTCTAATTAAACCATTAGAATAAGCACCTAAATCTTTTAAAAAAGTATTTTGACATTCTTGATTATATATTCCCGTAGGATAACATTCAAAATGTCCGGTTGGATCTGGGTTTCCAGAACCATCAGAAGTATACCCATTACAAGTAGCACTTACAACACCTAAGATTAAAAACATTGATAAAATAGAAAATAAAAACAAACTTAACTTTGTGTAATTCATTATAACCCCTCACTCACTAAATGATAATACTTCAAGTATATATCTATATAATAGATTAAATACATTTATAAACCTAGACCATATATGTAAATTATGTCTTCAATAAAAAAGCAAAATACAGAGGAAAACTACAATGAATTTTCAAATGAACAGGATTTTGAAAATAGCCCAAATTCAGAATTAAATGAATTTGAAAAACAATTGGGAGAACAAAATCAAGATAGTTTAGAAGAAAACGAAAAAACCAATGAAGACTCTATGGAAGAAGTTATTGAAGAAAAACCAAAGAAAAAAACAAGAAAAATTAAAAATACAGAAAAAACAAAACCAAAAGCAAAAACAACAAAGAAAAAAGAAAAAAAACAAAAGGAATCTGTTTCTCAAGAATCAACGGAAATAATTGAAATAAAAGAAAGAGAAATTGATACTGATTATTTAGATACTATTATTGCAAAAAGAGCAACGGAAAATGTAAATGTTCCTTTAATACATCATATAGAATAGGTCTAGGCTTTTTTAGGTAAATAAGTAATTGCTTTCTTAGTTGCTACTTTAACAATAAAAAATAATCCCATTCCACAAACTAATAAAATGATAAACCCAAAAAAAGCATTGGCATTAACACTAAAACTAGCATGGGGCATAACATTTACAATACTTAATAAAATTCTTTGAACCGGATGAATAACTGGATCATAAACTAAAAAATAATAGCTCACAAAAAGAATACAACATATAATAAAGGCTTTAAATTTTTTATCTGACAGATTATCAATGCCATAGGAATATTTATTCAAAGCATAGATTGTCAAAGCCACAAATAGAATTAGCCATAAATAAATAGGATTCCAATTACCCCAAACCATATAATCATAGAACATATTAATTATTTGAATGAAAAGATATATAAATATAGGGTTGAATTATGTTTAAATCCTTAGGATTTCCTTCATCTTAGCTTCCATCTTCTGTTTTATTCCTTCTTTTGTATCAAATATTCTAAATTTGATTATTTCGGGCATTTTAGAATTATATTTCTTGCATGCATCAACATACAGGTTATCAATCCATTTACCTGCATATCTTTTGTTAACAAATAATTGATAATCTATATTTGATTCAAAATCATCTAAATTATTTCTTGATTCTGATCTTTTATTTCTAAAATCCCTATATTTTTCAAGAACTAATTTTGAATCATCGGTTGTTAAAAGAAATTGATCTTTTGTCCAATTTTCTGGTCCACATACAATAAAAATATGGGTTGGTGGAAAACTAAATGCAATTTTATTTCCAGGTAATTGAATATATAAATTTTTTGATATTCCTAATTTTAAATTATTTGCATCATTAATTTGATAACATGCACTTTCTTCACTTCTACTTCTAATAATTATTTTATCTTTTTCTCTTAATACTTTTCTAAATCGATAAAATTCATCAACCCTACAAACCTGAAAAGAAAATCCAGAAGATATTTGATCTGTTTCTGCACCATATTGACTTTTATTTAATTCTAAAGTCCTAACTGTTTGACCAGCACCTCTTCTTACTGGCTCTTCCATTACCCAAACATCTGCTTTGTCCGGATCAATGTAACTTGTAATATCATTTCTTACCATTGATGCTATGCGCAAATCTGGTTTTTCACTTAAACCAATAAGCACATCATTTGCTTTGTAAACAAATTCTTTTTTCTTTTCATCAGAAACATTTTTATCCAATAAAAACTCTTTCAAAGAAACATAGCCAGCATTATACTCATTAAATATTTCTGCATGAAATAAAACATCGATTTCAGTTCCCCTAATATCTTTAACTCGTTTTCCTAATTGTTTTAAATAATCAACAACATAAACTATTTGTGTACTAGTTCCAGACATGTCTGGTCCACCTATTACTAAATCAATCATAATATCATCTCCTAAAATATTTCATATTTTATTCGAAGTCGTTAAAAGCTCTTACCTTCGTAAGCCATATCAACGCCACCAATGCTTATTAAATTAGTTACAAACATAGGAAAGAATAGCTAAAAATATATATACTTGACTTTTATATATAATTTAACTTTATAATTAACAGGGTGAGATTTTGCAAACATGGAAAAAAGTCATTTTAGGAATTATTGCATTTCTATTTATGCTAACATTCCCTATAGCATTAATATGGTTTTCAGTAAGTGGAAGCATATTAAATGCAGATACCTATAAACCAATGATACCTTTGGTTTTAGAAAGTGCTTTAAAACAAAACACAAGTATACAAATGGATTATAATACAATAAAACCTATTGAACCAGTTTTATTTGGTTGGTTAGATAATATATTTAATTATATAAATTCAAATACAGATAAATTAAATTTAGAATTGCCCAGTGATGAAATATTAAAACCCATAGCAAAACAAGTTTTACTGCCCGCAATAAAACAAAACATGCCTAATTCAAATCAATTAACATCGGAACAAATCGATGCATTATTTGAACAACAATATCCTACAATAAAACAACAATTACAAAATCAATTAACTGCAATTGTTACACCTTTGGAACAACAATTAATTCAGGTTAAAGATGCAGTCAAAATAGGACAATTGGTTGGAATGATTGCATTAATATTAAGTTTATTGTTCCTGGTTATTGCAATTGCAATGATTTGGCAAGTAAGATCAATAATGAATTGGATTGGAACCTATTTACTATTAGGATCAATACCTTTGTTATTAACTGGAATTGGTTTAATATTTGGTCTGTCTAAATTATTACAAAGTGCTCAGATACCACAAGAGGTTGTTGCTCCAATAACAACATTCGCAGGAGTTGTATTTAACAATCTGGTTTTATACAGTGCAATATTTTCAATAATTGGAATAGTACTATTATTTGTTAAATTTGCATTTCAAAAAGAACAACCTACAAATTAAACAATAAAAAATTGTGTGTTGATTATATTCAACACATTTTCTTTCTTTTTTTATTTTTTATTATTTATCTTAA
>CAIWXP010000064.1 GCA_903916665.1 Candidatus Iainarchaeum sp.
CTTGAATAATACAAACTAGATAATCCAGTATTGAAATTATTATCAAAAATATAATAGTTATTTATATTAGAATTAAAATCGAAAATGAATGTTGGTTGACCATAACCATAAAAATTTATATCACAGTTTTTAAATTCAATATAATTTAAATCTACATCTGTAAGTTTAATGAAATTTTGAATATATAAATCATAGCCATTACAATCTATGCTTAAAAAATTGCTATCTGCATGAATATTATTCAAATCAAAACAAGCAGATGAATTATTCATATTAAAATCAGCATTTAAGAAAATATTTTCATCCAAATAATTTCTAGTATTCGTTTCTGGACAAGAAGATAAATAGGTTATATTCTCATCAGGATTTGCAGAAACAATAATATTATTGAAATCAGGAATTATATTTACATCTGCTATAATTAATGCACTATTGTCTTGATTAATTGTAGATATAATATTATTATCTACTGGTAAACTAACTAAATTTCCATCTAAATTAATGTCCTCAGATAAAACAAATGCAAATAAATTAAAAGATAGTAAAATCAGGATAAAAAATAAAGCTAGCCTATTATTATTCATATTATATATAAGATTCTAGGTTTTTAAAGCTTTCTTTTAGGTGTGGCATAGGTCACTCTATGCTCTAAAAAACCAGTTTCTGTTTCATAATCAAAATTCTCAAAGAATAATTCTACATCTTTATCTGTTGTTCTTCCATTAATAATATGATAAGTACCTATAGCAAAATTAGGTTTTAATTTCTTTAAAGTTTGCTTTGATCCTCGCAAAACAAATAACTCGGCTCCTTCAACATCCATCTTAACAAAATCCAATTTATCTAATTTTAATTCCTTTGATAATGAATCAATTGTTATTACATTTACATCTTTACTGGGCAAATGATCGTTAGTAAAAATAAAAGATGAACCTCTCGATGTTCTAGCAAAAAACTTCTTCTTTCCAACAATATCAAAAACACCTTTATTAATTGCCGAAACATTGGTCAATTTATTTAATTCAATGTTTGCTAACAATTTTCTATAACTAGTTGCATCGGGTTCCAACGCAATGACTTTACCATGAGAGCCAACTAATTTAGATGCAATAATTGTAAAACAACCAACATAGGCACCACAATCAATAATAATATCTGCTTTTTTAAAGTTATATTTTCCAAAATAACCTTGCATAATTTCTAGGTCTTTATCTAAATTATTATAGGCTTTAAACCTGATCCCTTTGAAAGAGTATTCTTTAATTTCAGTCATAAAGTATGTATATACTATACAGTATTTAAATTTGCCTGGTATTATAGTAATATGGTAAAAATGATAGCTTTCGAGCTTTGGAATGTATTATTAGAAAAAACTGGAAAAGATAGTATTAAAGAAATCATTAAACAATTTAATGTAGAAGATAAAATAGTATTTAGAAGAAAATTCTTAGAAACTTATTTTTCTATACATTGGTTATCAAAACATGATGCATATAAAGCAATTTGTGAATCCAATGGAATTCCTATAACAGAAGAAAATATTGGAAAAATGATTAATATTGCAAATAAAAATATGCAATCAATTACAATTTATCCACATTCAAAAGAATTATTAGAAGCTTTCAAGAAATCTGATTTAAAATTAGCGTTAATTTCTAATTCAAGTAATTTTTCAATAAATCTAGTTAAAGAAAATACAAAATTATTAGAATTATTTGATCAAACTATTTTTTCATTTGACATAAATACAATAAAACCAGATTCTAAAATGTTTTTAACTTTATTAAAAATGACTAACTTAAAACCAGAAGATATTTTATATATTGATGCAGAAAAATCAGATTGTAAAATTGCAAAATCTTTAGGCATCAACACAATAATTTACAAAGACTATGAGCAATTAAAAAAAGATTTAGTTAACTATGGGATTTTATTATAGTGATATTTTTGAAAATTTTAAAAAATACAGATGAAAAAAAAGCAATAGAATTTATAACTTTAGCAATTGAAGTTGCTAAAAAAGCTACTTGTTTAAGATCAAAATGCGGTTGTGTAATTATAAAAGATAATAAAGTAATTGGCACAGGATTTAATTCTCCTCCCGGAGAATTGGATTCACAAAGAAGATGCAATTGTAACAAAAAACAATTAAATGAAAAAGTTACAGATAAAACTTGCTGTGTTCACGCAGAACAAAGAGCAATTATGAATGCACTAGAAAAAAACGCAGAAAAAATAAAAGGTTCCACTTTATATTTTATTAGATTAGATGAAAATGATGTTATGTTAAAAGCTGGCAATCCCTACTGTACACATTGTAGTAAATTAGCTTTGGACTCAGGAATAAAAGAATTTGTTCTTTGGCATGACGAAGGGATAGCTGTTTATAATACTGAAGAATATAATGTCTTATCTTATCAATATATTGAATAGATGATTTTCATGGATAGTTAATAATTTCTTCCAATTGATAGAAATTATATAACACATCCAGTAAAAATGAATGAGGTATTTTCATGGATGAATGTATATTTTGTAAAATAATTAAGGGAGATATTCCTTGTCATAAAGTTTATGAAAGTTCAATAGTATTAGCTTTTCTAGACATTAATCCTGTGCAAGAAGGCCATGTATTAATTGTGCCAAAGAAACACAATGATTACATATTTGATTTATCAAACAAAGATTATACTGAATTATTATTAGAAGCAAAGAAATTATCTGGACCACTAAAAAAAGCAACAGGTGCAAAAAGAATAGGTTTGGCAATAGAAGGTTTTGCAGTTCCTCACATTCATATACATTTAATACCACTATATGCAGGCAATCAATTAAACCCATTAATGGCCAAACCTGGAGATCCAGAGCAATTAGTTAAAGTTGCAGATAAGATAAAAGAACAGTTAAAATAAAGAAATATTTATATACTGTGATTACATATCATTATTCAAATAGATTATATTTTCATTTGGGGGATTTTAAATGGGTGTATTACATAAATTAAAAAGTATGTTTTCAAAAAAGAAAGAAGACAAATGTTGTTGTGAAGATCCAAAAACAACAAAAAAATCAAAAGCAAAACCAAAAAAGAAAAAAGTAGTTAAAAAAGGAAAGAAGTAAATCCTTTTTTTCTTTACCATTTAGGCTTTCTATTTGGATTAGATCTATAATGACTTCTTAGTTCCAATAATGAAGAAGGTCTTGCGTCACTTAAATCATTCAATGCTAATTTTTGATCAACAAAAGAAGTACCCACATAGTCAAAAGGAAAATTTGCAGGAATATCTTCTTTCTTAACAATTAACACTCCACCATTAGAATTTATTTTAACAATTATTCCCTTACAATCTCTTAGAATATTTACAAAATCCCTATTTATATTTATGTCAGGATTAACTCCATATTCTCCTCTCAAATTATAATCTAAACCATCTATTTTAAAATCACCAATCGGTGCTAACAATAAAGTACCCCCAACTGTTAATGAATTAATCATATTTTCTAAGGCCCTTAATTTATCTGGAACCAATTCAAAAACATGAGTACTAACAACAACATCATAGACATTTCTAGGCAATCTTTCTCTTTGAACATCAATAGTATAAAAACCTAATCTTCGTTTTGTAGCAATATCTATAGAATCATATTTACTTACTAAATCAACACCATGATATTCAACAACTGGCCTACCCAAATCATTTTTCATATTCAATAAATCTTGACCTAAATTACCTTTGCCTGCTCCTACTTCCAAAATTTTTACTCTTTTACCTTTTTTCTGTTTTAACTTTAAAAAAATTAAATCAGAAAGAGTTGGCAAACCATATTTTTCAAATAGTGTATTTATTTCTTTCAAAGTTCTATTGATTGAATAATATTTCTTATCTACAGTATGTAATTCTCTAATTAAAGATACTGGAAAAATAATCTTTTGATCAGTATCTCTTTCTCTTTGTTTAGCTACAAATCTAGTTAACAATTCTCTAACTCTTGGACTTACAGGCATAGTCTCACAAATAAAATAATAGAATATCTGTTTTTAAAGAGAATTTACTTCTATATTGTATCTAAAATAGCATAAGGTGGGGATAGAATGAACGTATTGCAAAATGTAAAAGGCTCTTTTATAAGAGGCAAAGGCCCAGCTACAGATAATAAATGTATGACTTGCGGAAAAGTTATTCAAGAACCCATGCCCGGCCCAGACGGAAGACGATTCTGCTCTCAAGAATGTAGAGATAAATATTTCCATTAAATAACTTATTTTTTCTTTTTTTTATTTTCTTGGTGTTATTCTTTTTGAAACATAATAGGAATTCAAAGATGCACTACTATAATTTAACGGTAAATCAAATCTATATTTAATATTCCATTCTTTTTCATCCAATGGCAATACTTTATCTAACCTAAATGGAAAATTATTTGTGCCTTGTTTAAC
>CAIWXP010000065.1 GCA_903916665.1 Candidatus Iainarchaeum sp.
ATCTATATTTAATAATGAATTATCATTTTTTAATTTAATTTTATTTAATATTGGTTGTTTAAAAGTATCAAAAAACTTTTGTTCTTTTATTTTTGACATTGTTTTCATTTCGCCCAATATTTTTTTTATTTGATCTTCCTTATTAGAATCTATTGTTCTTTTTACTCTCTTTTTATCAAATATAGAATCTAAAATAATGTCAGAATTATTATTTTCATTAACATTAATTAATTTATCATCATTAAATCTTATTGTAATATCCTTTGCATTTAATTTAATATATCTTAATTTATCTGTAGCATTCATGTTTAACCAAGCCTCACATTTTTAATTAACATATATGGCCCAAAACAAGTAACATAGGCAGTTTGATTGTCTTTTCCACAAAACCCAGGAGATCTTTCTTTTTCTGCACTTGATAAATCAACAATATTTTTTAATGAGTCTAATATATTGCCAGAAAATGATAAATTAATTTTTGTATCTACTATTTTTCTATTTTTTATTATTTGTGCCTCTTTTACTCCAAATTGATAGGTCCCCAAAGCAGGATTAACCTGTCCGCCAGATCCTTTAGATAACAAAACTCCATTTTTCATAGTTTCTATTAAATCAGATAATTTTTTATTTCCGGGAATAAAATAAGTATTTGTCATTCTTGGTATTTGAACATCATTAAATGTTTCTGCTCGAGACCCACCATTATTTTTTATTTTTAATAATTGTGAGTATCTAGTATTTGTAATATATTCATTTAATTTTCCATTTTTAATTAATTCTTTATTTTTTGCAATGAATCCTTCATCATCATAATATAATGCACCAAATCTATTTTCTTTTGTGGGATCTGGATTATCTACTAAGTTCACAAAATCAGGTGCTAATTTAGTATTTAACTTATTTCTTAATATTGACATTTTATTATATATTGCATCGGCCTCACAGGCATGACCTATTGCTTCATGAGCCAATAAACCAGCTAAATCAGGATCTAATATAATATCAAAAGTTCCTGAAAGTCCTTCTTTATATTTTAATTTTTCAAATGCCATTTTTTCAAATATTTCATTTTGATTTTGAAATTCAAAGAATTCATTATTTAATGCAGATGCTTTTCCTGTTCTATTTCTTTCATTTCTTAATGTGGTTCCGTTTTTTACAACTAGTTCGTTTCTTGTAAAGCCGTAGTGAGTTATTTTTTCAATTTCTGTATTTTCACAAATAATCATTCTAGATAATTTTGAATAATCATAATTTGCATAATGTGAAATTATTCCTTTTTTTAATTTTGTTTTATTTGCTAATTCTTTGGCAACAGTTTCTAAATCTAAATTTGATTCTTTTCCAATAGTTTTTTTATTTTTTATATATGATTCTTTTGGTTTATAATCCAAATTAGTATATTTTTTAAATGCCAAATCAATTTTAAAATTATCCAAATCTTTTGGATTATTTGTTGAATAAAAATAACCGAATTTTCCAACAGTATAAAATATATTCAAACCAAAATTATCGCTTTGTGAAATTCCATCTATTTTTCCTTCTTTTGCAACTAAGTTTTCAGCATAAACGTTTTCTAACATAATTCTGTAGAAATCACAATCTTTTAATTTTGATTTTAATTTATCAATACCGTAATCAAATTGCATATTTTCACATCACATTAAAATGTATGTTTATCATCCAATCTTTCATAGGAATGTAATTCTTTTTTCTCAAACCATAGATTAATTTCATATTCTGCTTCTTCTGGTTTTGCAGATGCATGTATTAAATTTGCAACATTTCTTTCGTGTTTATTTGCATAATCTTTTGAAATGTGCGCAAAATCTCCTCTTATTGTGCCTGGTGCCGAATCAAAAGGAAAGGTAGTTCCAGCCATCTTTCTTACTATTGCTACACTATCAACACCCTCAAGAACTATTGCAATAACAGGTCCCATAATTAAATATTCGGTTAAATTATCTAAAATCTTTTGTCCGTGTCTTTCTTTAACATCAAAATAATGTTTTTCTGCAAATGCTTTATCGGCCCAAGCCATTTTCAAACCCACTATGTTCAAACCCACACGTTCAAATCTATGAATAATTTCACCACAAACTCCTCTTTGTACTGCGTCTGGCTTTAATAAAACCAAAGTTCTTTGTAAATGTGTTCTGTCCATGGTATCACTCCTTTATTGAATAAGTATATAATATATATAAAACAAAGGAATATTTTATAAGTCTTCTTGATATATTATATTCATGGTATTGGAAAGCATATTTCACACTAGTTCACTTTTAGAGAACAAAGTACTTTTACTAGTTTACACTGCTTTTGTAACCTTAATTTCTGCTACCGTATCCTACATTTTTTATCAAAGTAGTGCAAGCATTTTAACAATTGCCTTTATTACATTTGCATTTATGTATTTCTTAACAAAATTATACTTTAATAAAGAAAAAGAAGTTCTATCAAAAGAAGTGGGTTTTTTTAGAAGATATATTTTTGTTTTGGAAGTATATGTTAAAATTTTTATTGTTGTTTCAATTGTTTTTACAACAATGTATATTTTTTTACCTCATGAATATAGAGATGTAATTTTTAAGGAACAGGCACAAACATTACAAAATGTAGGCAATCTACGAGATTCAATTAATTTATCAGGAAATTTATTTATTAATAATCCAGAAAATTTATTTATGTACATTTTCTTAAATAATTTAGGTGTACTATTTGCAATTCTTTTATTTTCCTTTTTATATGGGGTTGGTGCGCTCTTTATTATTGTTTATCAAGCATCTGTTTTTGGAACAGTTGTAGGAACTAAAATATTATCTTTAATTCCGCAATATGTTGGTAGCGGAGTATATGGTCAGGTATTGGCAATTTTGCATGGTTCACTTTTAGGTTTGGGTTTGTTACCACATGGGATTTTTGAATTGTTTGCTTATTTTTTGGCAGCAGTAGTTGGAGGAATTGTTTCGGCAATTTTACACGGTCACTATATTGAAGTTAGAAAAAATTTAGTTAAAGTTATGTTCGATTTAGCAATTATTTTGGGTGTTGCATTAGTTTGTTTAGTTATAGGCGCAATAATTGAATCACATATCATTTTGAGTTGATATGATGTATTTTCGTCATAATATAATGCGTCAAGGTCAAGATGCCTTAATTAAAGATATTTCTTTTTCTTTAGAAAATAAATTAATTGGTTTATTTGAAGCACCAACAGGTTTGGGAAAAACTGATGCTGCGCTTTCTGGGGTGCTAGAATTTGCAAAAGAAAATAAAAAGAAAATATTTTTTATAACACCTAAAAATACACAACATAAAATAGTTATTGAAGCGGTAAGAGATATTAATAAAAAATATGATGCTGATTTTAAAATTGTTGATTTAGTTGCAAAAAATAATTTGTGCATAGATCCTTTTCTTTATGGTTTAGGACCAGAGTTTTATGAACTTTGTGAAAAGAAAATACATAAACAAATGTGTTTGCCCTATTTGAATGCCATTGGTAAAGGTCCTTTAAAAAATATAGTTATAACTAAATTTTTGGCAGAATATAAACAGGTTTTACATAGTAATGAATTTAGAGAAGAATGTCAAAAGCATGATATTTGTCCCTATGTTGCAAGTATTTTGGTTGCAAAAAATGCAGATATTGTTGTATGCGATGTAAATTATATTTTTGTTTCAAAAATAAGACAAAATTTGTTTAATGCCATGGGTATAGAATTAGAAGATTGTGTTTTTATTTTTGATGAGGCGCATAACCTTCCAAGTAGATTAAGAACTATTTTATCTGAAAGTTTGAGTGTAAAACAAATAAATTATGCAAGAAAAGAATTTGAACGTTGCCCAAAAGAAAATTTATATGATATAACTGATTTTTTAGAAACTTTAGAATATCTTTTTGAAAAACAAAAAGAAGGTTTAGTCGATGAAAATTATTTTGATAAGTTTTTTAAAGAAACTGAAATAATAGATTCATTGATTACTGCTGGTAACTTTATTATTGAAAATGATAAGAAAAAACCCTATTTATTTAAAATTGCGAGTTTTATGGTTTCTTGGTTAAATGATAAAAAAGTAAAAACAAGATATAAAAAGCAAGATATAATTTCGATTAAAGGGTTAGATCCTAGTTTTTTATCAAACATTGTTTTTGAAGATTGTTTTGGTGCAATACTAATGAGTGCAACGTTTTCACCTATGCAAATGTATGCGGATATTTTGGGAATTAAAAATCCATATATTAGACAATACGAAAGTCCTTTTCCAAAAGAAAATAAACTGGTAATGTATTTTGATGATGTTACAACAAAGTATGAAGAGCGAAAAGAATCTTTACCAAACATATCAAAAATAGTTTTAGATACTATCAATAAAGTTTCTGGAAATATTGCGGTATTTTTTCCTAGCTATGATATTTTAGAAAGTGTTTATTTAAGAGTTTCAGAAAAAACAATTAAGAAAATTTATTTTCAGAAAAAGAACATGACTGTTCAAGAAACAAAGAAATTAATTGAAGGATTTAAGAAAAATAAAGTTGGATTTGGTTCAGTTTTATTTGCAGTTGTTGGCGGTAGTTTTTCGGAAGGTGTAGATTATCCTGGTGATGATTTAATAGGTATTTTGATGGTTGGTTTTCCGTTTCCAGAACCTGATTTTGAAATGAATGCTTTGATTAAATTTTATGATGATCAAAATAAATCTGGTTGGAATTATGCATACCTATATCCTACTGTTTCTAAAGTTGTTCAAGCCTGCGGAAGAGGAATAAGATCAGAAACAGACAAAGCATTTATTTTGCTTTTAGATAATAGGTTTGGTTGGTCAAAATATAAACCTTTATTTCCTTTAGATTATAATATTACCAAATTTGAACAAAAGAAATTCTCAGAATTTTTGAGTAAAATGTAATTATAATTGTGATAAAATGAACGAATATAAATCAAATATTTGGAAAATGTATTTTTTCAATTTTTTAACTAGTCTATCTTTTTTTGGTGCTTTAATTGTTCCTTTTTTTACAACTTGGGGGCATTTAAATTTTACACAAATATTATTTTTACAATCTTGGTTTTCAATTTGGATTTTTATTTTAGAAGTTCCAACAGGAACCATTGCAGATTATTTTGGAAGAAAATATTCTGTTGCATTGGGGGCATTTGTTGTTGGAATTGGTGCAATTATTTACTCAATAACACCTAATTTTTATTTGTTTTTATTTGGTGAATTTCTATGGGCTTTAGGTGCTGCTTTAATGTCTGGAGCCGATGATGCTTTTATCTATGATTCTCTAAAGAAAAATAAAGAAGAGAAAAAATCTAAAAAAATAATTTCAAGATATGAAACGTTTGCTTTGATAGGTGCGTTAGTTGCTGCATTGGTAAGTGGATTTATTGCAACATTTTTCGGAATACAATATACAATGATGTTTACTGCAATTCCTATGTTTTTAGGATTTATTGTGGCCTTTACATTAAAAGAGCCAAAAATAAAAATAAAAAAAGAATCAAAAAGATATTGGAAAATTTTTAAAACAGGTGTTAAATATTTATATGGTCACAAACCATTATGGTTTTTAATTTTAGATTCTGTTGTTATTGGCATATTATTTTATTATATTATTTGGGCCTATCAACCACTATTGCAAAACGCAGGAGTTAGCGTTGCGTTTTTTGGAATAATTCAAGCACTATTTTTTTGTAGTGAAATATTCTTTGTTAATATTTATTCAAAATTAGAAGCATTGGTAAAATCAAAAAGATTATTATTTTTTATAATTCCATTATTAGTAAGTGTTTTTTATATTGCAATTGCTTTTTTTAGATCAGTTTGGTTGATATTATTATTTGTATTTGTTGCAGGTGGCTTAGCCTATGCAAAAAGAACAATATTAAGAAGTTATATGAATAAACACATTAAAGACTCAAGTACAAGAGCAACTGTTCTATCTTCAGTATCAATGATAAATAGATTTAGTTTGGCAATATTAAGTCCATTTGTAGGTATGTTAATGGATTGGTCACTAACCTATACATTAGTTTCAATAGGTATATTTGGATTAGTATTTACAATCTTTTCTAAAGTTAAAGAAGAACATTTAATTGATTAATTTAATCCAAACATTTATTAACTGTTTTGACCTAATTCTATTGTTATATAAGTGATAGGTTATGACTGATGGCACAGTTAAAGTAAGAAATCTTTCGAAGAGATTTATAGTTGTTGAAGGGGACGATGGTGCAAATTATACTGTTTCTACAAGAAGCACAGTAGGTCCTAAAGCGCAGGTTGGAGATCGAGTATCATTTGATAATGATCCAGATGAAACTAAAGGCAAGCGTGGAAAGAATATTAGAATTGCGGATTATGCTTAGGTGATTTTTATGCCAGAGAGACCAATTTTAAGAAGAGCAGGAAAAATAGCAACAGGTATTGCATTAGGTAGCGTAGTATTAGGTTTGCATAGGGATGTTAATCCTGAACATATGCAAGCAAGAGAAGAACGAAGAATTGAAGAACGCGCATTTACATCTCCAAGTGAAATGTTAAAAAATCCTGAATTTAGAGCAGAATTAAAAGAATTAAATGATGGTTCAACATCATTATTAAGAAAATATGAAAAAAAAGAATTAACTGCTAAAGATGTTAAAAATTTATTTTCGCAAATCGATGCAGATATTAATTATTTTAAATTAGAAGATCCTCAATTTATGAGGGCGATGATTTTTTCTCCTGGTGACATGTATGATGATTTTAAAGCATTGGGAAAAAGAATAATTGATTTATTTGAAACTACTGGAAAAAGAGCATGGAATGATCCTCAAACTGTTGCTTTGGCAGAATTAATTGTTTTGGCAACATATATACATATGGCAAGAAATATTAGACGTAGAGGATACCAATATTGGCAAGGTGTAAAAAGTACTGATCCGTTTGCATTTAGTAATTATACTGATGTTTCAAAAAGTCAAACTGGAGAAATTGCATTCATGTTATTTTTTGCAGCAAATTATCCTAATTTAGCTGTGCCTATTGCATTATTTGGGCCCACAGTTAGATATTATTTAGCAAAAGGAATACCACGTAGAGTTAAGCGTTGATTTAAATGTCTGAATTAAAACGTTCGCCATTAAGAAAATTAGAAGAAAGATTTGGTAGAATAAAATCAGAAGATCAAGCGCAACAAATTGCTGATGTTGCAAGAACAGAATTAGTTAGACGAAAAAAAGAATTATTATTTGAATTTAGAAAACGAATTAATGTTGAACAAAAAGGTTTAAGTGTAACTATTACAATTCCTGATTTAAATGGAAATTATTTTGCAATATTAAAAGGACGATTAATGCAAGATGGATTTTTTCATATAGTTTTAGTTTCTGTTGGTGAATTAGAAGGCCAGGGTGATCAATCAAATTTTAAATATAGAGATCCATTACGAAAATTAGGCGTAGATAAATTATTAATGGATTATACAATAAAATGGGCAAGAATGAATGGTCACAACGGAATAACATTAGAATGTAAATATAATTTAATGGACCATTATAAAAAATTTGGATTTGTTGAAGATCATATTCCTCAAAGTGATTATTATGAAAGTTTGGGCGAGTGGCGAACAATGACATTAAATTTTAATTAATCTTCTTCAACTTCTAAATCTATTTCTTTTGATAGTTGATTTTTTAATACTCTTCCCTTTGGTACTTGACTTTTTATTGCACCATTATTTATTATTCCAACACCATAAACTTCTTTATTGTATTTTAAAATTAAGTAATTTTTAAATTCATTGGCTGCATTTATTTTTATTTCAGATCCGCGAGTAAATTCATCCAATTGTTCTTTAGTCATTTCATAGTAATTTTTTGTTATTTTATCATTTAAAAATACTGCAAAGTTAGTTGTCATTTTAGGAACTTCAAAGGCATTTCTCAGCGCTCTTAAACCCAGAGAATTAATATTTAAATTTTTTCCAATGCCAATCATACTTTTTGCTGCTTTATTTGTTATCCAAATATCTTTTCCTCTTTTTAATAATATTAATGATTCTAAATAATCCAAAGCTATGCCGTAGGTTTCATTCAAATAGATCTGTAATTTTTTTGTTTCTATTTTTCCTAATTCTTCTGGATCGGGGTCTATTCGTCTATCTTCATCTTGCAAACGAAAAAACCTTCGATGTTTGTTTTTTGTGGCCATAGTTTTATCACTTTTTTAACTTCTTTATTATATTCTTTTCCATCAAATTCTGTTCTTCCTTGTGATGTTTCTAATCCTTCAAAAGAAACTTTTTCCAATGAAATATTATCATATTTATTTAATGCATAGTCAATTATTGCCTCATCTTCTTCTGGAGATAAAGTACAGGTAGAATAAATAATTGTTCCACCTTTTTTTGTGCAGGCAATTGCACTATCTAATAGTTGTTTTTGTAATCTTGAATTTTCAATAACTTTGTTTTGAGACCAAACATATCTTGCTTTAATATCTTTTTGAAACGTGCCTTCTCCAGAACAAGGAGCATCCAATAAAACTTTATCAAACATTCCTGTGTAATGAGAAAATTTTCTACCATCATTTCTTGTTATACAACAATTAATACAACCAGATCTATCCAAATTATCTTGCAAAGGACTAATTCTTTGTATGCTGGGTTCATTGGCAACAATAATTCCTGTATTTTTCATGTGCATACACATTTGTGTAGTTTTTGATCCTGGTGCTGCAGCCATATCTAAAATATATTCTCCTTCCTTAGGATCTAAAGCAATAACAGGTAGCATTGATGATGCTTCTTGAACATATATTTTCCCAAGGTAATGGTCATAGGTATTTCCTATGGCTTGTTTTTTGGCAGTTTTAATAAAATATCCATATTTATACCAAGGCATTTTATCAACAACATATTCATAGGACTCTAAAGATTCAACCACTTCTTTAGTAGTACCTCTTAAAGTATTTACTCTTATACTTTTTCTCAAAGGCGTGTCTAAAGCAGTTTTTAACTTTTCAAGCTCGGCTTCAGTTAACATTTTTGCCATTTTATTTATGAATGCTTCAGGAAAGAACATTAAATCACAGTGTATATTTATAAAGTTTATCTCACAATTAATATTTACAAATTATATATTACTAATTTATATATCTTAGAATATTAGATACATAAAATATATATTCCAGTTGCCTTTGTCTTTTTTAAAAAGCTTTGGCCCCTTAGCTCAGTCTGGTAGAGCATCAGGCTTTTAACCTGAGTGTCGTGGGTTCGAATCCCCCAGGGGTCATAGTTTATTTTTTTCTTTCTCGAAAATCAAAAATAAACTAAGATCCTCGAAAGCTCTGTTTTCACAAGCCGATTCGAGGCTCATAATATTATATTTATTTACTTTTTCTAATTCTATTTTATATTTAAATTTATGCTCTTTATTAATATTATGACTAAATCTAATTATTTTTGCAAATCTACAGAAGAAGACTTTTCAACAAAAACTTTAAAAGGAAAAAATAAAGTTACTTTTCAAACCATAGAGGACATGGTTAAAACTAAAACAATTAAACCAAATACAAAAAGTTTTGGAAAACAAATGCGGTTATCTTGCACTTTTTTGAATAAAAATTATTTGAAAACCTATAGACCACAAGGAATAATTTTTAAGACAAATCAAAAACCTCATGAAGTATATCCTTTTGATTTAGTTTTATTAAGTAATGCAAAAAAAATAATAGTTCATTATTATAGAATAAAAAATAATTTACATCTTTATTATAATCATCATTTGATTCCTGGTTTTGAAAAATTCGTATTTAAAGATTTCGAATCAATGTTAAAAACAATTTCTTCTCCCAAAGATGGTTGGAAAAAAGTAAATGCATTTAGAAAGAAAAATGGATTTGGTGTTTTACAAAAACAAAAATATAGATTAGTAGAATATAATGAAATAGTATTTCAGAAACCCGTTAAAATAATTCCCATTGCTATTTTTGGCTATAGAAAAGAATCAAAGGAATTGGCAAAAAAACTAGGGCTAAAACACTATATTTCTGCAAAAGCATTTTATGAAACAATAAGGAATGTTTAATTAATTCAAATATTTACTAATTTTTGGTTATTGTTACAGTTAAATATATATATTGTATTTGCGTAGGTTTACTATGACTGATAATATCCTGTTTAG
>CAIWXP010000066.1 GCA_903916665.1 Candidatus Iainarchaeum sp.
CCAAAGTTAGATGAGAAACTAGTATTAGAACAATACAATAAACTAATTAGAGAAGTTACATTAGAAAGAACCAAATTTATATTTAAAAAATATAAAACAATATTAAAAGAATCTGAAATATATAGATTAGAAGAAATTAGAGTAAAATTAAGCCTATTAAAGAAGGTATTACCAAATAGTTATAAATCATATAAAGAAGATGAATTTGTTAAATATGCTCAAGGAACATCAGCAGTAGAAGGCAATAGCATAAGATTAAGAGAAGCTAAAGAAATATTAGAAAAAGGAATAAGTATTTCTGGGCATACAGTAAGAGAAGTAAAAGAAATTGAAAATCTAGGAAAAGTAAGATTGTATTTAGAAAATAAAAAAGAATTTAATGAAAGAGTAATGTTAAAATGTCATTCTATATTGATTGATAATAAAAAAGATAAACCTGGAGAATATAGAGATGAACCAATGTACATTACTGCTTCTAAAGTAAAACCAATAAGTGAAAGCAAAGTTAAAGAAGAAACAAAAAAGATATTTGATTACTATGAAAAGAATAAAGATCTAATCTATCCTTTAGATTTAGCCGGTGAAATCCACCCTTGGTTTGAACAAATACACCCATTCTTCGATGGTAATGGGAGAATAGGAAGAGAATTTATGAACTTTATTATGTTAAAGAACAAATATCCTAGAGTTATTATCAATTTGAGCAATAGAGAAACATACATTAAAACATTAGAAACTTTGCAATTGGAAAAAAATTACAAAAAGTTTACACATTATATTTATTTGCAACTAGATAATCAATTCAAGGAATTGGATGCACTAATTAAAGAATCTGAAAAAACCATTATAAGTAAAATAATAAAGAAGAAGTAAATCCTAAATCAAAAGCAACACTATGAACAAATAGAAATATTCAAATTCGATCCAAACTTCGAATCAGATTATTACCCAGAAAGCCCAGGGTGTGCTTTCAGTATCACAAAGATTTTATTATGAAATCTTTGCGACCATAACAATGATAAGATCTTCGAGAAATGGAAGAGGGAAATGAGAAGGAATTAAAAAAACATTAAATTTTTAAATAGGGGGGCTATACTTTTATGGGTGATTTGATGCAATTTGGTTGGTTACCTGATTATCCAGATACAAGAGATTATACAACAAATACCGAAGAAATAAAAATTCTTTTACCCAAAACAAAAACCTTAGATAAAATAGATTTGAGAAAATATTGTTCACCAATTGTTGATCAAGGTGCTTTAGGTTCATGTACAGCAAATGCAGCTTCTGGCATAGTTGAATATTTTCAAAACAAAAATTGTGGTACATGCGCCCCTGCTTCAAGATTATTTATTTACAAAGCAACGCGTAACTTAATGCAAACTCGCGGAGATTCTGGAGCTTATATTAGAACAACAATGGGCGCTTTAGCATTATTTGGTTGCCCTCCTGAAAAATATTTAGAATATAATATTGATAAATTTGATAATGAACCAGAAGCTTTTTGCTATTCATTTGCTCAGAATTATCAAGCATTAAAATATTTTAGATTAGATGAACATGGTTTAACACCAAATGAAACTTTAAATAACATAAAAGAAACCCTTTGCAAAAAAATACCTGCAATGTTTGGTTTTACTGTTTATTCTTCTATTCGCAATTCAATAGATGGCAAGATTCCTTTTCCCAGTAAAACAGAAAAGGTTTTAGGTGGTCATGCAGTTGTATGTGTTGGCTACGATGATAGTTTAGATATTGGAACTTGTAAAGGAGCATTTATAATTCGTAACTCTTGGGGACCTTCCTGGGGCGATAATGGTTACGGTTATTTGCCCTATGATTACTTACTAAAAGGCCTAGCTCAAGATTGGTGGGCTTTGATAAAAGCAGAATGGGTTGATATGAGAGAGTTTGAATAGATGAGAATTAGTAACAATCCCATTTTAAAAAATCTTTTGAAAAACCTATTATTACTTCAAGATTTTTTGGAACAAATTTAGGCTC
>CAIWXP010000067.1 GCA_903916665.1 Candidatus Iainarchaeum sp.
ATTGTTCTAAAACTTTTTTTTGATGTATTAAAAAATATGCCATACTATCACATTATTTTTTTAAATATAAAAATATATTATAGATTTAATTTGTCACAAACATAGCTAAATACTAATGGATAAATAATACTTACATCTCCATTAACAGTTACTGCATCACTGTTTGATTTAATTTTACCCCAGGATTTTGCTTCATTAGTTGTTGATCCAGAAGAACTTCCAGAATCTGCTCTCGCCGTTGTAATATAAACTGCATAATCCATTCCTCCAGATATAGTTGAGGATAAAATTGCGTAATGTTTTGAGGTACCACCACCCAATGCAATAATTCCTTTTTGGTCATCTCGAGTTACTTGGAAAACTAAATCTTTAAAATCATTTATAACATCAATTTGAAAATCAGGTTGCTTGTTTTTGAATAAAAAGAATTGAAATCCTAAAGCACCATCTGTTATTGCAGGGTTATATACTGGTATATTTTTAATTGCTGCTTGATATAAAAAAGAATTCTTATCATTTAATATTAAACCAATTTCTTTTAAAAAATCAGGTGTTTTCCAAACTTTTTGTTTTTTAGAAATTTCAGTTAAGAATTTTTGCATATAGGCTTCAAATTTTTCATAGCTTTGATTTGTTACATATATATTTCCAATTCTGTTAATTCCTTTTTCATTTAGCTCAACATCATCTGCATTGAATGAGCCTAAAATAAATTTTTCACCAATTGCTTTCATTATATCTTCTTCAATGGCACCAGTTGTTGTAATAACAATGTCTGCCAGTCCTTTTTCTATTGTTTGGGCAAACAATCCCCTTAGGCCAGAAGATGCCATGTTAGAGGTGAATGTTAGATATATCTTAGCCCCATTGGTTTTCATTTTAACAATAATTTCTGCTGCTTTCTTTAAATTGGAGGCTTGCAAACCAGAATTGTCATACTGTTCAATTAGGTCTTTTACTGTAATATTTTTAGAATAATTTATATCTTTTATAAAGTCCATAATCACCACATATACATAAGTATTAATATATAATTAGATTAATATATAAGAATAGGACTAAAAAAGAATAAAAATAGGAGCTATGTGAATAGCTCTATAGGAAATCTGCGCCTTTGATGTTTTTGCCTTTTAATCTGTTTAATAGTTCTTGGTTTTTAGGTACTTTGCTTGAAACCGTTCTATCTCCAATTTTATTTTCAGATTTATAGGCATCGTCATCACTCATTCTAAAAGATCCTTGTTTAGGGGCTGCTGTTGGAATAGGTGCTGATCGAGGATTAGGTGCTAAGCTTTGTTGTACAGGTTGCTCTTCATGGTTTTCTTCTTCAGAGCCCTCTATTGATCCCACATTATCTGGGGTATTATCAATTTCGTCAAGATCATTTCTTCTATAATCAGCTTTGATAGGGGGTGCCCATTTGTTTCCTGGTCTATAGCCTTTAGATATTTTATTTATTTCTTCTGCTGTATTTCTTTCTGGGTAACCTTCCCAATTACATCGAGGGCATTTTTTCATACCTTCGGTAGCCATTTTAGTTAAACTCATAAATCCACAAAATCCACAATGTTCATGTTGCATATCATCACCTAACCATATATAATTATAATCTTAAACTAAGTAATAGCTTATAGTTTTTAAATAGTTTTCTATTTATTTAGGTATTAGATAGCTATTATTTGGCGATTATTTTAATATTATTGGGTGATATTATGAATTTTAAGTTATTTTCAATCTTTCTAATTTTGATTTTAACAATAGGTTTTAGTTTTGCTGCTCTTAGCTCAATTGTAAAAACAACAGATTCAAATATTGTAAAAATGGATACAAATATTTCAATTATAAAGGATACCGCTGATTCAAATAAACCAGCTTTGCAATTAGATACTACCAAAACAATTACACAGGTAGATGATAATGCAATAAATTTTATTTTAAAAGAAAAAAGTTTAGGTTTTGTAAGTTCTAGTAGTCTCTATGTTTTTGATTCGAATAATTATTATTTATATAATACAATAGATTTTGGAAATGCTTCTGCAACAGCCTATGATATTACACCTGATGGAAAATATTTATATGTGGCAACTTTGGAAACAAAATTAGTGGATACGGGCTATGGTTCAGACTATGTTGAATTTCCTAAATTACTAAAAATAGATATAAAAACAAATAAAATGTTGGAACAATATGATTTAATAGAGGGCACAACAGTGAGATATCTAAGAATAGCTCCTGATAATAGAATATATGTATCTTGGGAACAATCCTATAGTCAAAAACCAGGTATGACTGTTTTAGATTTCAAAAATGATAAGAAATGGGAATGGTTGTGGAAAGATTATTTTTCAGTAGATAATGCTATATTATCAATACAATTTAATAAAGATGGTTCAATAGTTTATTTTGCAACTCCAGATTACTATGGAAATGTTTTTCGTTTAGATTGGGTAGAAAATAAATTTAAAGAAATATTTTTTTCGGATGTTGAAAGTTCAGGAATTAGAAAAATGGCTATGAAAATTGATTCAGAAGCTGGTTGTACAATTCAATTTTCAATTGATACTATTTTTTGTTTTGATTCGCAAAAAACTATTATTCCAATAACACCAAATTTTACTCCCCGAGATTTAAGATTTAGTAAAGATGGTGAAAAATTTTATACTGTTGGATTTGATTCAGAAAATTCGTATTTAGCAATTTATTCTGGGTTATCAAAGGTTGCATTAACAGATATTTATAGTTATAATAGTCCGCAAGTTTTTAATTTAAATGAACCGGATTATAGGGCTGATTTAATAGATGTGAAAGAGGATAAAATTGCATATATTGCAATGGTATCTAGAAAATTGTGTAGTTCTTGGGTTTGTGATAAAATTATTGCCATAGATCTATCAAATGGAAATAAATTAGGAGAGATACAAGATTTAGTTATAGATAGATTTTCTGATGTTAGAATTGCGCCTAAAATGGAATTAGATTATAATTTAATAGGTAAATTAGATTTGAAAAATGAATTTAAAGATGCTGTGAATGTTTTTGATATAAAATATAATTATCCTGGTTATAGTTCAACAAATGTACCCATAAATGGAAAGATAGCTATAGAATTTAATAGAGATGTTGATACAAAAACATTAACAAGTGATAATTTATATTTATTAAATTCTCATAATTTTGTTGTTAAAGGTAAAATAACCTATAATAATAAAATTGCAATTTTTGTACCAGAAAGTAATTTGCTAAAGAATGCAACCTATACTGTTTTTGTATTAAAAAAAATAAAAGATACTAAAGGAAATGTATTATTAAAAGATTATAATTGGAAGTTTAAAACAGGAGATTTTGTTAATGCTCCAGCCATACAGGATAACAATAATGAAAATAAAACAGTAACTATAAATTTAAAATCAAATTTGACTTTAAATATTCTTCCTGTTATTCCATTATTAGATTCAAATGATGATTCAAATAACTTAGATTTAAATGACTCAAATAATGTTGATCAAAATATTGTGGATCAAAATATTGTTGATGCAAATACCATTGACAATAATAAAAATACAGGTAATAATTCCAATAGTTTAGGTTCTGGTTCATCATCAAATGGATCTGCAACAATTGGAGTGGATTCAAATTCTAAATCAATTAATCCAGAAATAACTGCAGATTCAAATTCTAAAAATAATTTGACAATAACAGAAACTAAAAATAAAGATGATATAAATCATTTCGGAAAACAAGATACAAATATCCCTGTTACTAACAATAATGAAGAATCAGGATTCTTTACAAAAATATTTATTGCAATAGGAAATTTCTTTAAATGGATATTTAGAATTAATTAGTGATACTATGAAAAATAGACCAAAAGATAGATTTGTGTTATTGCAAGCGTCAGAGAAAACTTCAGGTACTATAACTAGACTTGCAAGAAATGAGCGCGAAGAACTATTAAATACTAAATTAGCAATAGAATTAGCAAAAAGATTTGATAATAACCCAAATATTCTATCAACAGAACAATTAGATATATTACAAAAGTATCTTTTAGGTGAATTAGAAAAAGTTAATCCCTTTGAACCTCAAGAAGGATTTGAATTTGTTTACCAAAATGCAATTCATTTTTTTCTTAGATTAAAAGACTATGAAAAAGTAATTGCATTGTATACAAAATTATTAAAATTAATTAATAAAAAAGATTTGAATATTAGTATGGATTGTGCAGTATTGGCAACGGTAGCATATATAAAAATAAATAGATTGGATATTGCGCGAAGAATATATAATTATGTTTTAGATTATTCTAAAAAATTGAGTATTGAAGATAAAAAAGCAACAGAATTATTATTTGAGGATTTATTTAAAGAGCATAGTATTGATATTAAGCAATTAAATGGGTGATAATTATGAATGAATATTCAAAAGGATTATTGTGGGTTATTTCGGGGCCTATGTTTGCAGGAAAAACCTCTGAATTAATTAGATTATATGATAGAACTATTTTTGCAAATCAAAAATCTATTATTGTTAAACCTAGTTTAGATAATAGATATTCTGATAGTGAAGTTGCAACCCACGATAATAGAACAAGAAAAAGTTTTATAGTAAATAATATTGAAGAATTAAATGAAATAGTTGCAAAAGAATTGCCAGAAAATGTTTTTATTGATGAAGCACAATTTTTTTCATCAAAGATATTAAATGTTATTGATGATCTAAGAAAATTAGGAATTAATGTTTATTGTTCTTTATTAAATCAAACATCAGAAGGACATGCGTTTCCGTTTATGGATAAAAAACAAGATGTTAGTTCTTTATTGGTTAAAGCAGATCATATTGAAACTTTTTCTGCAGTGTGCCCAGTTTGTGGTAAGAATGCTACAAAAACTTATAAAATAGAAAGTTCTGGAAATGAAGTTGATGTGGGGGGTTCAAATAAATATGAACCTCGTTGCTATGAACATTGGGAACCTAAAAAGTGATACTATGCCAGAAGTTCCAAAATTTAAAGGATTAAAAACAGGTCCGTTTAGAAGGCCTACAAAAAAAAATGAAATTCAAACTTTGGATATTGGTACAAGATCTGGTTCAAGATTAATTTCAAAAGCTAGAAAAAGGCCCGAAAGATCCTATGTTGGTATAGAGTTATCTCCATTTACTCCAGGTGAAGTAAGAGAAAATTATGCAATTCATGGTAGCACGCGTGCAAATGATTATTTACAATTTTGTGTTGAAAAAGGCATAAAGATTAGAAATATAAATTTTGATATGCCTATGCCTACTGGCGACGCCTATAGAATAGATGATTTTTTAAGATTATTGCCCAAAGTTTTAATGCCCAATGGAAAAGTTTTTATGAATTCAGAAAGGAAAGAATTTTTAGACTGGGTAAGGGATAAAGCATTAAAAGAAGGTTATTCAATTAGAATTAGAGAAATACCAATAAGAGAAATATTGAGTCATTCTCAAGATAAATTAAGTGGGGTATCAATAACTTCATTTATGGCACAATTTTTTAAAGCCTATTCTACCTATCAAACAATGTATCAATTAGAAATAACCTATCCTTTAACTTTAGCCTATAAAACAAAAGAGCAAAGAAGAAATTGGACAAAACAAAAGTAATTAAATTATTTTAATATTCTTTTGCTTTTTATTTTTAAGTTTTTATCTAAATCGTAAACTGTTGGTACGCCTGTTGCAATTTCATAGTTAGGAATGTCTTTGTTACTAATGTTTTCCAAATGTTTAGTTATTCCTCTTAAACTATTTCCATGCGCAACAATTAAAACATTTTTTCCATTCTTTAATTTTTTTAAAATTTTATTTTTAAAATAAGGTACTGCCCTATCCATTGTATCTTTTAAACTTTCGCCATGAGGCGGTTTAACATTATAGCTTCTTCTCCAGATTTGAACTTGTTCAACACCAAATCTTTTTCTAGCATAATCTTTATCCATACCTTGCAAATCGCCATAGTATCTTTCATTCAAATCATCGTGTTTGTAAATAGGTAATTCGTTTTTGTTTTCTAAATGTTTTTCCCATTTAAAATCTTTTTTGTTTTCAGAATAAAATACAGGAATTTGTGTTATTTTCATAGAATCTAAAACATAAATTAATGTTTCTTCTGCTCTAATTAGTTCTGATGTAAAAACAATATCAAAATGTAATTTATTTTTTAATAATAAAGATCCGGCTCTTTTTGATTCTTTTATTCCCTTTGATGTTAAAGGAACATCTACCCAACCAGTAAACTCATTTAATTTATTCCAAACAGATTCACCATGTCTAATTAAAACTAGCTTTACCATGGTATATTAAAGTAAAGGGTATTTATATATTTTGTGTCTAGAAATAAAAGAATAGTTATTGAAAGGAAAGATCTATCCTTTCAATTCTTTTCCTGTTTCATCTTTTATTTTAATACATGTAACAGGACAGGCATCTCTACATTCCTTTGCATCTTCTAAATCTTTATCTTCAATATCTGCTTTTATTAATTTAGATTTTGCACCCTGCATAGTCCAATATTTTGATAATAGTGAAGCACAAGCTCCACATCCTATGCAATCTTCAACAACATGAACAAATTTATATTTAACCACTAAATCACCTTATTTTTAACGTAATATATTACAATTAGTATCTAATTCAACAAAATATTTAGCTTCTCCGCTAATATATGATTTACATTGATTCTTAGGATCATTATCTTCTGCAGTTCTAGGATTATGTGCCAAATCACAGGCCCAGGTTTTTACTTTGAATCCAAAAGCATCAGATAAACAAGGTCCATTCTCATAGGAAATTGTATTTTTATATTCTTTACACATATTTACACAATCTAAATATGCTTTATTTTGATCTTGATTTAATTGTTGTATTAAATTAAAGTTATTTTGATCAAAAGCAGGATTAAAATTATTTACATCTTTATTTTGATCATTAATATCTTTTGGTACTGATTTACTTAACGGTAGTGTAAACGTTAAAATAGTTACTATTAAAATAAATACAATTGTTACTAATCCCATATACATTAATTCTTTTTTTGTTGCAAACATTTAATCACCTAAAATAATTATTAACTTCTTTTTGTTTTTCATCAACTTTATCTTTGATTAATATTTTATTAATTGATTCTACAATTTCTTCCTGTGTAACTTTTGTTTTGTTTTTTCTAATTGCAAATATTGCTGATTCTTTACAAATTAATTTAATATCTGCACCACTTGCGGTTTCAGTCATGTCTATTATTGTTTCTAGATTAAGTTTTCCACAAGGAATTTTTTCTAAATATATTTTGAATATTTCTTTTCTTTCCTGTTTATCAGGTAAACTAACTTCAATTATTCTATCAAATCTGCCAGGTCTTAAAATTGCCTTATCTAAAATATCTAATCTATTTGTTGCAGCAATTATTTTTATTTTATCACTTTCGTAAAAACCATCCATTTCTACCAATAGCTGGGTCATGGTTCTGTTTACTTCTCTATCTGCGCCTGTTCCTGAGTCCAATCTATAGGATGCAACACTATCTAATTCATCAATAAATATAATTGTAGGTGATTTTTCTTTTGCAAGTTTAAAAAGATCCTTTACAACCTTTGCTCCTTCACCAATAAATTTATGAATTAATTCGGATCCGCTTAATGAAATGAATGTAGATTTTGTTTTATTTGCAATTGCTTTTGCAATCATAGTTTTTCCAGTACCTGGCGGACCATATAATAAAATACCTTTGGGTGATTCAATATTAAATTTTTTAAATATTTCTGGTTTTGTCATAGGTAATATAACTGTTTCTTCTACTTCATTAATTACTTTTTTTAAACCACCAATATCTTTTAGGCTTTGTTTTGGTTTTTCATTTATTTCAAAGGCTATTGCTCTATAGTCTTTTTCTGGTGCCAAAACATCTAAAATTGCTAAGTTATTTTGTGCCATTACTACTCTGTCTTCAACATTTATTGTTTTTATAATATCTTCGGGAACGTTAACATAAAATACCATTCCATTGTTTGTTCTTATAACTGCTTTTAGTTTATCTAGGAATATTTCTGAAATTGTTCCAACTATCGCAGGACTATTTTTATAATTATTTAATACTTTTTCTAATTTCTCTTTTTCAACATTTAGTGTTTGATTTTGTAATTGAAGACTTTGTGCCTGCATTTTTAATACATTTAATTCTGCTTTGATTTGATTATAATAGGGATCGCTATCCAATTCAGTGTAGGCATTTAATTGAAAGTCTTTTCTATCTTGATTATCGTAGTTTTCCATAATTATCACTTTGTATTATATATATAAAAGTAGTTAGGTTTTTATAGGTTTAGTGTTGTATTTAGATATGCCTTTGAAGCCAAGAACAAGAAAACTAGCAACTGTTGCATTAGTAGGTACTTTAATTGGGGGTGCCTCTGGTTTGGTTGTAAAATCTGCAATAAATGCGCATAGGCCAAAAGAATTTCATGCAATTGTGAGCCCAGAAGAACAAAAAAAAGAACTTTTTAAAGTTTTAGAAAAGACAAAAGATAAATTTTCTGCCGCAGATAGTTATGTTAAAGCAGCAGTAAGAAAAATTTATGATTATAAAGATTCCTTTGGTAGAAAGAGATTTGCATCCTGGATTTATAATAATAACCCCGGACAATTTTATGATATTTTAGAACATTATATGCAGGTTAAAGCCAGAGAATTGGGGTTAGATCCAGAAATACCAAAGTATTTATTTTTTAGAACTGCTTTTAATTTAGAAAATCCAATTGGTGTTTCTGATTTGAATACCATTTCTAGAATTGTTGGTCGAACAATTACAAGAGAGGAATTATCTCAAGATCCTTTTTTGGCAATAGATTTTGGTTTACAATATTTGAAAAGAATATCTGAAAATACAAAACGATCTGATTTAGTAGGTGTTTTAACAGAATTTTTATATGGTCCTTTTAGAACAAATAAAGCATTTCAGAAAAAAACAAAAGATGTTCGAGACTTATTGACTGATTATAATACCAATTATTCTTCTAAGTTAGATAAACAAAAAGTTAGAGAATCAGGTAGAGCATATTTAAAAACTTTAGATTTATTTGTAGATTTATCAAAACAATTAGATATGCCAACTTTTGAAAGATTATCTCCTGATGAACGAAAAGTAGAAATAATTAGATTTACAAGTTTAATCTGTGAGCGATTAAATTTAGATTTGCAAACAGTTTTGCGTATGATTGTTGTTGAATCTCATTTTAATCATACTAATCAAAATTTAAGAACCAAAGCTTTAGGGCTTTTACAAATAGAACCAATTAATTTTAATGAATTAAACAAAAGAGTTGGTGGCTTTGAAAGAATATTTGGACGAGTTATTTCGTTTGAAGATTTAAGAAATCCCTATGTGGATTTAGTAATGGGTGTTTTGTATTTTAAATATTGTTTGATTTCTCTTCAGGATTTAGATGCTGCAATTCAAGCACATAATGTAGGTTTGGATGCTTATTTACTAGGAAAACCTGAAACTATGGCAGCTGGTCAAAGATATTTAATGAAAGTAAAAACAGCAACAATAGAATAGTGTTTTTATAGTTTTGCTTGGTTTTCTATATATGGATTCAGTTTTTAAAGTTTTAATTGCTGCAATTGTTTTTGGAGCATTATTAGCAATTATACTTACATTTTTTGTTTTTCCTAAAGATGATCCATATTTGGAAATATCAAAAACAATTAAATTAGCAGTAACCGATGCTGGAAATCCCTATTGTTCAAAAATAGATTTAATTAAAAATAATGCAATAACTACAAAAGTTTTAAACCAAACAAGTTTATTAATTAATGAATCAATCTATGTTTGGTTTTCGACTTTAAATCCTAAATTAAATGTTTTTAATTCTGATAATTTATCTAGTATTTCTTCAAATGAAAGTTTTAAACAAATAGATTTTTGTGCTATTTGTTTTCCTGGAATTATATTTAAAGATTATTCAGACTTATCAGTTATATTAAAAAAGAATAATAATTATTGTGAAGTTGTTTTTGGAAAGAAATTATTACCTCAAACTAGTAATTTAAATGCATTTAATTTAGAAGAACAACAAGGGTTTAAAAAAATAAATTTTAATGATACTTTACCAGCAGGTTATATTTATGCAGTTTATATTTTAAACAATGAACAAAAACAAATGATGTCATCAGACAAATTGTCTTTTTTGGGCGAAACAAAAGATACAAATATTGAAAAAGTATTTTATTTTAATAATATAAATAAGAATGATGCAAATATTGAAATTCCTAAGGCAGGAGAAAAAATAGTTTTGCAAGCAATTATGCAGGATAGTAGAAACATATTTGCAGGTCCCATATATCCAATCAAATTTTTAGTTCAATCAATAAATGTTATTCCAAATGATAATTATCAAATGATTGGTTGTAAAACAACTACTCAAGAAAATCAAGGCAAAGATTATGATTTGCAGAAATGTTTAGTTTATAATTATTGTGATGGTTGCTTTTTAGCAAGTCATTGTGCTAAGGCATGGGAAGATAAAGGAATAATTTCTGAAGCTGCAACAACAACCTATTCTAAATCTTATTTGCCATTTGAAAGTTGTAATTGATTATTTCGTGATATTATATGTTAGAAGCTTTTGCACAA